>NZ_VRYY01000805.1 GCF_015731765.1 Nitratidesulfovibrio oxamicus | reverse complement strand
CGCCGGAGCAGGGACAGGCGCGGGCGCTGCGGGCGCGGGACGCGGGGCCGCGGGCGGAGCGCCGCCTGCCATGATGGCGTCGATGGTGGCGATGATGGATTCCGTTTCCACATCGCCCTCCCCGCCGGTGGTATCAAGGTTGTCCACCATCTGGCGCAACGCGTCCGTTGCGGAGAGGATGACGTCCATGATCTCGGAGGTGACGGTCATGTCTCCCTTGCGCAACTCGTCCATGATGTTCTCGGCACGGTGCGCAAGGCCGTTGATCCGGTTCAGCCCCAGAAAGCCGGATGCCCCCTTCAGCGAATGCATGGGGCGGAATATCTCGTTCAGCAGCGCGAGATTGTCCGGCGCCTTCTCGAGTTCGAGCAGGTTGGGCTCGATGGTCTCGAGGTGCTCTTTGGCTTCGACGATGAAATCGGCGAATATTTCCGGATCCATGAAATCCTGACTCATACCCTCACCTCAGGTAGGCCGGGGCGTGGCCGTGCTCGATAGCCGGTAAGCCGACCGGCGCGGCAGCATGGCCGCATCCGCCGGTTTCTCCGGGCCCCCAGAAAACCTTGGCGCGGCGCATTGCCGCGCATTCAGACCCTCTACATTGCATCGTATCGGTCAACCGAGCAGCATCTTTATGTTCTTGACCATCTTTTCCGGCTGGGCAGGCTTGACCATGTACAGATTGGCGCCAAGGCTCATGCCCATCTGGATGTCCTTTTCCTGCCCTTCGGTGGACAGCACCACGATGGGCAGGTCGCGGTAGGCATCCTGCTCGCGCACCGTCTTGATGAAGGTGAACCCGTCCATGCGCGGCATGTTCACGTCGGAAATGATCAGATCGACGTTTTCGGAGGAGTACAGTTTCTCCAGACCGTCGAGCCCGTCCTCTGCCGTGGTAACCTTGAAGCCTTCCTTTTTCATTATGAAGGCAACCAGGTTGCGAACGGTCTTGGAGTCGTCCACGATCAATATATGCTTGCTCATGAGTGCCTCCTCAGCGTTTCAGAACACAGTCGAGAATCTTGTCCACCGAAACGATGCTTATCAGGCGCTCTCCGGCCTTGAGCAGGCCGGACACGAAGTCGACGCTGATACCGAGATGCGATTCGATGGCCCAGTCGATATCCTGTTGCGGCACCCGGTACATGGTATGCACGCGCTCGATCATCATGCCCATCTGCAGGCCCCGCCTGCGGCAGACAATAATGAACTTGTCTTCACTGCCGGCGGCATCGCCGCCATCATGCACGCCCAGCAATTCGCGCAGCCGCACCAGCGGCGTGACGCGCCCGCGCAGGTTGACGATGCCCGCCACGAACGACGGGGCAGCGGGCAGGCGCGTGGGCGCCGCGTACTTGATCACTTCCTGCACGGCCTCTGTAGGCACGGCAAATTCCTGGGCACCCAGGAAAAAACCCACCATCTGCAAGACCGGTTCGTTGCGCAGGCGGGCGTCCAGCGATTCCGACTCGTCTTCGAGCCCGGCACCCCCGGCGACACCCGTCGCGCCCGCACGGGCGGGATCGATGCCGATGCGCCGCAGGAGGTCGCCTTCCTCCACGCCCAGATACTTCTGCATGAAGGCCCGTTCGGCGGCGGTGAACTCTCCCCCGCCGCCCGTGGCCGCTTCCGAGCCGAAATCGTGCTGCCGGAAGTACTCCTCGGGTGAACGTTGGGTCATGATTGCAGCATCTCTTCGGCCAGCGCGTCGTAGGCACGCGCCCCCCGGCTGTCGGGGTCGAGATCGTAGATAACCCGGCCCTGCGCGCTGGCCTCGCGAAAGCGGGTATCCATGCCGACCACCGTGTTGAACATCTTCGGCCCCATCTTCTGCGCCAGCAGTTCGAGCACCCTGTTGCACGCCCTGGCCCGCCGGTCGAACATGGTGGCCAGGGCCCGGTACCGTATGGGCTGCGGCAGCACCTTGTTGAGCACCCGAATGGTGTCGAACAACAATTTCAGGCCGTGCAGCGCCAGAAAATCCGTCTGGATGGGAATGACAAGCAAATCGCAGGCCACCAGCGCGTTCACCAGCAGGATGCCCACATGCGGCGGGCAGTCGATGATGATGAAGTCGTAGTCCTCGCGCACATGCGCGATGGCCTGTTGCAGTATTGCTCCCTTGCCCTTGCGGCCTTTCAGGTCCACATCCAGCTCGGCAAGCTGGATGCTTGCCGGGGCCACATCCCAGGCCTGGCCTTCGTTGCGGCGCACCAGGCGCTTCCACAGGCCGGGCCAGGCCGCCTCGTCAACCATGAACAGGTCGTACATGGTCACGTCCAGGTCCTCCGGATAAAACCGGAGGTGCACCGAGGCGTTGGCGTGCGGATCCAGATCCATGATCAGCACGCGCTTGCCCCGGCGCGCAAGCGCCGCGCCAAGCGTCAGGGTGGAGGTGGTCTTGCCCACGCCCCCCTTCTGGTTGGCGATGGCCACTACCCGCGCGCCCATTGACCGTCCTTTGCGTCCATGCCGTCCATGTCAACCGTGTCGTCCATGCACACCGGGGGCGTTCCGGCCATGCCCGCCGCGCTGGGCATGGATTGGTTGCGTTCCGTCACGTTGCCGTCTCCCTTGCCGCCGCCGTCACTCCAGCTTGCGGTAGATGATGGCGCCGGTGTGGTGTTCCGGCTTGAAGGCGCGGGTGATGTTGTGCAGCGATTCCGAATGCCCGATGAGCAGAAAACCGCCCTGCAACAGGTTGTCGTAGAACGAGCCGATGACCTGTTTCTTCATCTCGTCGTCGAAGTAGATGATCACGTTGCGGCAGAACACGATGTGCGATCGCTCCACCCGCTTCAGCCCCATGCGGTCGCTGAGGTTGATCTGCCCGAAGTTCACCATCTGCTTCAGCTTGGGGTCCACCTTGAACTGGGTGCCTTCCTTGATGAAGTAGCGGTCGATGATTTCCTTGGGGGTGGTGCGCAGGGCGTAGTCGGAATAGACGCCCCGCCGGGCCGAGGCAAGCACAGCCTCTGACAGGTCGTTGGCGGTGATCTTGATGTCCCAGCTGGCAAGCTCGGTCTTCAGCACCTCGTGCAGGATGATGGCCATGGTGTACGGCTCTTCACCCGTGGAGCACCCCGCCGACCAGATGCGCAGCCGCTTCTGCCCCTTGGCGCGCAGTTCGTTCAGGGTGGTCTTCAGCACGTGTTCCTGAAATATCTGCAACTGCGGGGGGTTTCTGTAGAAGCTGGTTTCGTTGGTGGTCACCACCTCGAACAGCCGGTTGAGCTCGGTGCGCTTGTTGGCATCGTAGCGCAGAAAGTAATAGTACTCGCCGAAGCTCTTGAGGTTCAGTTCCTTGAGGCGGTTCGACAGGCGGTTTTCCACCAGATACTTGCGGTTTTCCGCAATGTAGATGCCGCATTGCTGGTAGATGAAGTCGCGCAGTTGCACGAACTCCTCGTCGGAGATCTTCTGTTCCTTGCGCAGCGTGATGGAGTTGGAAAACAGCGAGGACATCAGTCATCCACTCCTTGTTCTTCGTGGATGCGGGCAGCCGCCGCCTCGGCGGCCTGCTGGACTTCGGGGTCATCCGATTCCATCAGGTGCAGCAACGCCCGAAACGCGACGTTGCCCCCTATGGCGCCCAGCGCCTCCACCACCTTCAGCAGCACCAGATGCCCGGCGTTTTCGGTCAGGGCCACCAGTTGCGGCACGGCATCGGCGTCTTTCAGCGAACCCAGCGCCTCGATGGCCCGCACCCGCACCCAGTCGTCCGGGTCGTCCAGCGCCTGGAGCAGGTAAGGAAAGACGTTGCCTTCGCCGCAGTTGCCCAGCAGTTCTATGAGGGCCAGGCGCACCTCGCGGTTTTCGTCATGCAGCCGGGGCACCACCAGTTCCAGCCGGCTGCTGGTGAAGGGGCACACGTTGGCCACCGCCTCCAGCGCCACCTTGCGCACGTCGGGCACTTCGTCTTCCAGCGCCTCGGTGAGTTCGGCAAGGTTCTCGTCCACGTCAAAGCGGCCCATGGCGTACACGGCCATCATGCGGTGCAGCGGGTCGGGGCTGCGGAACGATTCGCGGAAGCGGGCGTTCATGGCCGGGTTGTTCAGGGCGATGCACGCGTCCAGTGCGGCTTCCTTCACGTCGTCGTAGGGGTGTTCCAGCAGGGCCAGCATGCGGTCGCCCGCTTCCACCGCCTTGGCCCGGCGGCCCAGGTAGTGCAGCGTCGCCTTCAGGACATGGGCGTCGTTGTGGCGGTCCAGCACGTCGATGAAGAAGTCGCGGTCGCTGGGGTCGCACCGTTCGGCCAGCACCGTGGACATGGCCCGCTGCGCATCGCGCGGTTTGTCCCAGAACACCCCGCGCAACACATCGATGCCGTGGCGGCTGGGCATGCCCCGAATGGCCTCGACGAGAATGAGCAGGGTGTGTTCGTCATCGCCGCGCACGTGGCGGTCCACCGCGCTGTTGAAGCCGATGTCGGCCAGGCTCTGCACGCAGGCCACCAGCCGTTCATGGTCGCGGTCGGGGTCCAGCACCACGGCAACCTTCAGCACCGCCTCCGTCGCCTCTGCCCCGCCGATGCTGGCAAGGCCGCGCATGGCGGCGTTCTGCACGTCCTCGTCCTCGTCGTCCATGGCGGCAAGCAGGTAGTCGCGCAGGCGCAACCTGTCCTTTTCGCCCAGCAGGGACAGCGACTTGCCGCCCAGTACGTTGACGATGGCCTTGGCGATCTTGTTGCGCAGCGGCCCGGGCGACTTGTCCAGCCGTTTGAGCAGCAGCGGCACGGCCTTGATGTTGCCCATCTCGCCCAGGGCATCCACTATCATGGACGCCACCAGGTCCGAGGCCGAGTCCAGCGCCTTGACCAGCGCATTGACCGACGATTCGGCCCGTATCTTGGTCAGCGCCTCGATGACCGAGAACTGCACCCATTCCTCGTCCATCATGGCCTTGTTCAGGCAGTCCGCCGCCTCGGAGAAGGCCAGGGTGCCCAGGCTGACGGCGGCCTGGTAGCGCACGTTGACCTCCGGGTCGCGCAGCAGCGCCTCGCACAGCGAAGGCACCGCGAGGATGCTTCCCGAGGTGCCGAGGATGTCGGACGCGAAAATGCGCATGTCGGGGTCGTCGTCATGCAGCAGCTGCTTCAGCGAATCGAAGTCGTCGGCCCCGATCTCGCGCAGCACGTCCATGGATATGTTGCGGATGGGCGCATCGTCCGACCGCAACAGGGGCAGCACCCCGCGCACGGCGGCAACCCCGCCGATCTTGCGCAGGGCCCGGTCTGCCGCTTCCTGCACCCCGATGTTGTGGCTTTGAATGCGCGCCACCAGATGCGGTACGGCGCTTTCCAGCCGAAGGTTCCCGGCGGCATAGGCCGCCTCGCGGATTGCCTCGACGTCGTCGCCCTGGAGTTGCTCGATGATCTGCTGTTCGGACATACTCCCGTCCTTCCGTGAAATGGCTGGCCTTATTGGCTGACCCGGCGCCGCCCTGCGGCCTTTCCGTCCTGTTCCGGCACCCGGCGCACCCGGCATTGTCCGGTGGCGTTCGGGCCGTACCCAACGGACATCCTGCGACACTGCGCCCGCGCGGTGCCCTGCCCGGCTACTTGTACAGCCCCGCCATTATGGCAGAGGCCATGTCATCTATGTCTATGATTTCATCGGCCAGACCCGCATCCACGATGGCCTTGGGCATGCCGTAGACCACGCAGGTGGCGTCGCTCTGCGCCAACGCCCTTCCGCCCTTCTGTTTCAGCACGCGCACGCCTTCAAGGCCGTCGCTGCCCATGCCGGTAAGGATGACCCCCAGGGTGCGGCGGCCCATGGCCTGCGCCACCGACTCGATGAGCACGTTGGCCGAAGGCTTGTACAGCGCGTCCGCCGGTTCGGGGGTAACCACCACCTCTACCATGCTGATCTTCTGGTCCACCCGCAAGTGCTTGCCGCCGGGCGCGATGTACGCGGTGCCGGGGCGCAGGCGTTCTCCGTTTTCCGCCTCCTTCACCGTGATGTTGCACACGCCGTCCAGCCGCTTGGCGAAAGGCCCGGTGAACGCGGCGGGCATGTGCTGGGCGATGAGGATGCTGGCGGGAAAATCCGCCGGAAACCGCGACAGCACCTTCTGCACGGCGGGCGGCCCGCCGGTGGAAACGCCGATGGCCACGATGTCGCGTACCGGACGCCCCGCGCGCGGGGTAAGCACCGGGCGCGAACCTTCGCCGCCGGATGCCCCGCCCCCGGTTCCCCCGGCCCCCGGGGAAGAAGAGGTGAAAGCGCCCCCGTCGCCCACGGGGCGGGGGGCGCGCAACGAACGGGGAGTGCGCAGGAACTTGCGGCGCGAAATTTCCTTCACCTTCTCGCGCAGTTCATCCTCTATGCGCACGATATCGAGCGAAACCTTGGACAACTGCTTGGGAATGAAGTCCACGGCGCCCAGCTCCAGGGCCTTCAGGGTGGATTCCGCCCCTTCGGTGGTCAGCGAACTGACCATCAGCACCGGGCGCGGCATTTCCATCATGATGCGGCGCAGCGCGGTCAACCCGTCCATGCGCGGCATTTCGATGTCCAGGGTCACCACGTCGGGGTTGTGCTTGCGCACCAGTTCAAGCCCTTCCTCACCGTCGCGGCCCACGGCCACCACGCTGATTTCGGGGTCTTTTTCGAGCATGCTGGAAAGCGCCTTGCGCATGAAGGCGGAATCATCGACAACGACAACCGTGATCACTCGAGTCTCCTAAAGAACGTCCGGGCGTCGGGTTCCTCCCTCTGCCGGAACGAGTGTTCCGGCCCCGGAACTCGCGTGCGATGTGCAGTGGCTCTCCGTACCGTGGGCCAGGCTGGCAGGCGATGCCCGGCGTACCATCCGAAAGAACATGCTCCGGGCGAAAAGGCCGGGAACGACATGGTCCGTGACGACAGGCCGGGGGCGGCAAAAGCGGGGCGACGCGACCGGGTCAACGCGTTGCGGAATGACTCGGCCCAGGATGCCCCGTGCGGGACGATGCGCCCGCGCAGCGTGCCTCTGAACCGCAAAGCCGCCTGTAAACTTGGCCGTATGTACAATAGGTGAACGCACTCTTTTTGACAACCGTCCATAAAAACGCTTGCCATTCCCATCCACTCGCGCTAAACACCTCTTCCTCGACGGGATGTGGCTCAGCTTGGCTAGAGCGCAGCGTTCGGGACGCTGAGGCCGGAGGTTCGAATCCTCTCATCCCGACCAGAATGGTCGAAGGGCTTGTGGTTACCGCCACAAGCCCTTTTTCCGTCGTGCACTGGCCTGTGGGCAGGATTGACAGGGCAGGCGGTTGCACGCGCGCGCCGTTTGACACGACGGCGACGCCTGCATCAAGACACCGCGCTGCCAGCGCGCCCTTGGCCATGGAGGCGGGGCGACCATCGGGCGCGGCAAGGCTGCCGTCCGGCAGAAGCTGGACGTTCAGCCCGCCGGGTAGGCCCGGAAGGCTGGACGCACCGCCGCCCGCGGAAAGGGGCACGGTATAGTAGCCTGCTTTCACCCGCATCGCGTTCCCCCTCCAACGGTTGGACACGGCAGCCGGGCGACTGCCCACACGGCTCATAGGGGCGTTAGCATACCGTTAGCCACAATAAAATAGCCCTATTCTCCAAACACCCCTCCGTTCCTTTTACGCCCCCACCAGCGCCCTTCTCGCCCCCCGAATTTCCTCCTCGTCCTCCGGCCCCACGCCCAGAAACCGCCGGGCCGGGATGTCGCCCCACGGGATGGGGCCGCCGCGCCTGGTGGTGCCGAACGCGCCTTTCTTCGCGCCGAATTGGTGGGTGGGGGCATAGGGCACGTTGGTGCCCACGGTGGCGTGGTCCGGGCCGTAGTCCGTGTGCAGGCTGCCCGCAAGCTGGCCGCGCACCTGAAGGATGGGGCCATCATGCCCGGCCCTGGCGCGGCGGCCAATGGTGACCGGCGACAGCGGGTGCCATGCGTTGCCGGTGACAGGGTCGCGCTGCCCGGCAAAGGCCCGCTCCGGCGCGTCGGCCAGCACGCCCGCCAGTTGCCGGGTTACGGGCGTCATGTCCCGGCCCGGTTCCGCAAGGCGGGTAAGCCCGTGTTCCAGGCCGTCGAAGTTGATCTCTGTTTCGATCATGGCTAGTCTCCTCGGCACAAGACGGGCGCGACACGGTGATATTCTGCCTGCCGTAGCACGGGCCATGGCCCGGAGCGCCTTGTGGGGTTTCCGCTTTTGCGGGTGGCAGGCCCCACCGCCCCTTGTATCCGCCCGGTGCGACCTAATGGTCCGCGCCGGGCTGTTTCCTTTCCGTCTTCCGCAACTGGCCCACGATGCGCGCCCGCTGGGCGTCGTCGCGGCTCAAGCGCCAGAAGCTGACCAGATACATATTGTCGCCACCCGCACGCCCGCCACCAACGCTTCCCACTGTTTTTATTCAACAATTCTCCAGCATACAGCCAGCATCTTGCGCCCCCAGTCACGAGCGGGTTGCCAAAACGTCGTTTTCTTGGCACCAAGGAAACGTCGGCATGAGACACACGTGTCACGCAGCCGCGCATTTGTACCTGACCTGATCCTGTTCCAAAGAACGCCGGTTGGCCGCAGGCCCCAGCAATGCAGGGCATGCCGCCGCGCACGGCGCATTCGCCTCCCCAGCCACCAACACCGCCAACACCCCGAAGCCGCCATGCACATGACGACAAAACACGGACTGTCGCCGCTCTTCAGCGCCTGCGCCCGCCTTTTGCCGCTACTGCTCGCCCTGACCCTGGCCGGTCCCGCCTGTGTCCGCCAGCCTTCGCAGCCCGGCCAGGCCGACAGGATCGCGCAGGGCGCGGACCAGCCCGCCGCAACGGCAGAATCCCCCGCCAACGAGGGAGCCGGGGCATCCTGCGAGATCATGTCCCGGTACGAGGCGTCCGCCCATGCCGACGGCTCCGATTCCGGGTTTTCCGAGGACGAGGAAGACGGCGACGACACCATGGCCGACGGCGTTCTCAGCGACATTGCCGAACTGGATGACGCCCTGGCAGCCATGGATGAATCCGGCGACCATCACCCCAAGGCCGAAGAAGCCGACGACGACATGAGCGCCATCGACGCCCGCATGCGCCTGGTCAACGTGGCCATGTCCAAGCTGGGCACCCGTTATCGCCGGGGTGGTTCGGGCGAAACCGGGTTCGACTGTTCCGGCTTTACCGGCTGGGTGTACGAGAACGTGGGCGTGGATCTGCCGCGCACCTCGCAGTCGCAGTTCCTGGAAGGGCGCACCATCCGCCGCGAACAGCTGCAAACCGGCGATCTGGTGTTCTTCAAGCGCAACAAGAAGCGCCGCATCCACCACGTGGGTATCTATCTGGAGGACGGCAAGTTCATCCACAGCAGTTCATCCGACGGCGTCGTCATCTCCAAGCTGAACGCCAAGCCATGGTGCAACCAGTGGGCCGGGGCCAAGCGCGTGTTCTAGGAGCGCCGCCTTTCAATCCGCATCCATACGCGCCGGGCCTGCCCGGCGCGTTCGTTTTGGTGCGGCAGCATCACCTGCCCCCCCCGCTGTCCCCCCCCCCACCGACTCCCCCCGATTCTTTCCGCCGATTCGCGCCCGCGCGCATCCGCAACCGTCCTGCCTTCATCCTGCTGTTGCGGGCCGGGCCGCGCTCTGATACGCCGAAACCGCGCGGCATCCGCCGCCCGCAACCAAAACCACCCTCCCCATGCACCCGACACACGCAAGCTGCGTAACCCACCTGACCGTAGAACCCGTTGCCGATCCGGAAATCCATCCCTACACCATCGACGCACTGCACAACGGGCGCGTGGTGGGGCGACTTCGGGGTTTTGTCCTTGAATACCATAACCTTGAAGGCGTGGCCGCGCTGGCCGGGCTGAACCACGACGACCTGTGCGAGGCCGTGGATGCCGTGCGCTTCGCCATGGCCGCCACCCACGACGCGCCCATTTCGTACGTTGATGTGCTGCTGGTGGCCCCTGCCTACCGGGGTTACGGCCTGGCCCGCCAGATGCTGGAGCGTTCATGGCTGCATGCCGACTGCGGCGCGTCGCTGCTGCGCCCGTGCCCCTTGCAGTTCTGCCTGGACTGGCTGCGCCCGGAGGACCTGGCCCTCATCGGCCCGCAGTGCATCGGGGTGGATCCCAAGCGGTCGCTGGTCAGTCTGACCAAGTTCTATCAGCGCATCGGCTACACGGGCCTGCCGGGCACCGACTTCTGGTGGCGCCCCCTGCCGCTGCAACGCTGACACGCCCCGCACCGCCCCTTCACCACCCGGCCCGCACCCACCCTGTTCCTGCCCCGTCCTCGCCCTTGCCAGGCCACGGCGTGCACGACAGGACGCCACAGGTCACGGCTGCCCGCTTCTGCCGCCCTGCGTCGTGGCCCGCCATGGACAAAAGGGGCGGTTTAGGCACGGCCTTCACTTGCCATTTCCACGCGGCCCTGCAACAGTGACGAAATCGACAGGTTTCCCGTGCCGGGCCACTCTTTTTGGCGCTTCACCGCCGGATTCCCCGCCAAGCACGCCCACGCACCGCGCCTGTCGCCCCTACCCCACCGCAACATATGGCACTGCGTGGCAGCAACAGGCCGCAGCAAAGCCCCGGCAAGACAGCAGGGAGGCCGCATGCGCACCGTGATCGTTCCACCATGCGTCCCTTCCGACAGCCCCCCGGACCGGCGTACCGCCTTCATCCGAGTTGCCCGACCGGCCCGATGCATCGGCGCAATGCCCATTGCCCGGTTCCGGATGATCGCGCTGCTGTGGCTGGCCCTGCTGGCGCTGCCGGTTCACGCCGCCGCCGTTTCCGTGCCTCCCCAGCCGGATGCCCCTCTTGCCGCCCCGCGCGCCGTGGTGGCCCTTTCCGTGGCGCCACCGGCCCCTGCCGCG
>NZ_VRYY01000798.1 GCF_015731765.1 Nitratidesulfovibrio oxamicus | reverse complement strand
ACCGCCGACGACCTCGCCGCCGCGCTGGCCCACCCCGCACCGCCCGACCTGCCGCCCGGCTTCCTGGCCCTGGACTGCGGGTTGCCCCGCTGGCGGCGGTTGCTGGGGATACCTGAGAAATAGACTTCGCGGGGGAAGGGGCGCTTTGCGGCAGCCGTTAGACGAGCGCAACGCGCGAGTCTTACGGATGGCGACCGCAACGCGTAAAAGCGCCCCTTCCCCGATTGCCGCTTGCCCTCCCCATTCTCCCCTCCCCAAGGAGCCGACACATGCTGACCGCCATCACCCGCAAGCTGAAGGAACTGACCCGCATGCTGGGCACGCGGCCCTACTACGGGTTCGTGACCGGGCACGGCTACCTGACGGAGGCGCAGGTGACCGAGGTGCGGCGGGTGCTGGAATCGCCCGCGCAGGCGGCGGGGACGGTGGCGGAGTATGAGCGCCGTTTCGCGGCGGTGGTGGGCGATGGGCGCGGCCTGGCCACGGCGGGCGGGCGCATGGCCTTGTTCGCCACGTTGCGGGCG
>NZ_VRYY01000797.1 GCF_015731765.1 Nitratidesulfovibrio oxamicus | reverse complement strand
TGGGCAGCGCGCCCAGCACCGCCGCCGCCCTACGCGCATCACGCGCGGCCAGGTAACGCAACACGGCCACGGTCACGGCCAGCCCCTCCGCCGTCAACAGGCGGGCCAGGGGCACGGCGGGAACCCCCAGCAACGGGGCGAACGGTTCGGCCTCGCTCCTCCCATCCCCATCACCGAAATCTCCCGCCGCAAACTCCCCGCGTGCGGCAGCCGCACCTTCCCCGCCGCCCTCATGGAGCACCTCTTCCGAGCGTGCTCCCGGCGCGCGTGACGATGCCCGAGGCACAACCGGAGCACGAAGCGTCTCGGCCTCCAGACAAGCCCGCACCGTGCGCATGTCGTCCGGTCCCAGGGCCCGCATCAGCAGGCGGCGCACATGGGCCTCGCCTTCCAGTACCAGATCCTCCGCGCCCGCCACGCCCGCGCCGTCTTCGCGCAGCACGGCCTCCACCTGTTCCGCGTACAGCGAGCCCGGCCCGCGCCCCAGACCGCGCATGACCCGCACGAAGCGGGCCGCCGCTTCT
>NZ_VRYY01000796.1 GCF_015731765.1 Nitratidesulfovibrio oxamicus | reverse complement strand
GGTGGTGCCGGGCAACCCCGCGTGGCGCATGACCCTGCCCCAATGGCGGGCGGACGTGGCGGCCATGCTGCGCGCCCCCGATGCACCGGGGGTGCTGCGCTGTTCCATGCTGGCCGATGCGCGCGGCGTGGACGACGGCTGGGATCTGGTGGTGCGCCTGCGCGTCCTGCTGGCGGACATGATTCGCGGAACCCCGTTGATGCTGCGCTACATGGCCCGGGAAGCGGTGCGCTTTGCCCCGCCGCTGGGCGTGTTCGGGGCTTTGCTGGTGGAGCGGGCCACGGCAGGCAGGGGCGATGGACAGGGAGAGTCTGGCGACTTCCGGAGGGCAGGCGGACGCAGTACGGGCACGCTGGACCTCAAGCGGGGTGGCTTGTTCCCGCTGATGCACGGGGTGCGCACCCTGACGCTGGACGCGGGCGCCACCGCGCACGACACAGCCGGGCGCATCGCCCAGTTGCAGGCGGGGGGCGTGTTGTCCGCAGCGCGCGCGGCGGACCTTGGCGAGGCCATGGATCACCTGCTGGG
>NZ_VRYY01000795.1 GCF_015731765.1 Nitratidesulfovibrio oxamicus | reverse complement strand
CCTGCCCACGCGGGGCAGGGCCAGCACGCGGAACGCCGCCCACGGGCCGTCGGCCTGCCAGCGGCGGGCGCGCTCGCGCGAATCGTCGCTGCTGGCATCGTCCACGAAGACCACTTCCACCGCGTCGGGCGTAAAGGTCTGCGCGGCCAGTGCGCCGAAGAAGCGGTCGAGAAAGCGTCCGTAGTTGTGGTTGGCCACCACCACGGAAATACGCGGCGCGTGCATGACGCTGTCCCCTGCTGTTCCTGCTGCCACCTGTCGTCACGGGGAAAGCCCGGCGTTCACCGATGCCCCCCTGTGTTTCCTGCCGCCTGGCATGACCGCGTGAAGGGTCTTGTGGAGGGTCGGGCGCGCAAGGCGTCCGCTGGTCTTTTCGGTGTGACGACGCAAAGGTTTAGCGCCCCTGACGCAAAAACCGGGGGCGCTGCAGGGGCGGCAGGCCGTTGGGGGCGGACGGGACTGGGAGGGGCCCGGCGACAACGCCGGGCGGGATGCCGGTGGTACAGCGCGCCGGAGGACGCGGGGGGCGGGTC
>NZ_VRYY01000794.1 GCF_015731765.1 Nitratidesulfovibrio oxamicus | reverse complement strand
CGCGCGACACCCCGCACGATGTCGCAGCCGTTCCCCTGCGGGTTCGTTTGCGCAGCCTGCACTGGCGCGACGGCGCCATGGCGGCGCTGGGCACGGCGGCATCCATCGCGGTATTCGCAGGGCTGCTGCACGCCGCCGGGGCATGGGACGCCTTCCGGGCCATGACCGCCGGGGTGGGTGGCCAGACCGGGTTGGGAGAGGCGTTGCAGGCGGGCGTAGTGCTGTACCTGACGCAGGAGTTGCGCCTGCCCGCGCTGGCCCTGCTGCTGTGGGGCGCGTGGGCCGTGCTGGACGGCAGGCCGCGTGGCGGCATACAGCCGCTGCTGCTGTACGTGCTGCTGCTGGCGGCTGACTACCTGCACACGGTGGCGACCACCCGCTCCTGGATCGGCTATGGGGCGGACTGGCCGCTGTTTCTGGTGACCGTGGGCGCGGTGTGCGTGGTGTTTCGCGATGACCTGCTGGGGCGCTTTGCCGGGGGTGCCGGGGCGCGGGGCGCATCCACCGCCCTGTCCCCGGCGGGGCGGGCCGCCGT
>NZ_VRYY01000793.1 GCF_015731765.1 Nitratidesulfovibrio oxamicus | reverse complement strand
CTGGGTGAAGTTTGTTTTCGGTTTAACCACCGGAGTGAGGACTTGTTCCCCATACTTTTAAAGGCATTGAAGACAAGTCCAGCAAGAGATTTTATAACGGATTAGTCCGTTTTGGTTAGGTATTACCTTATTTTTTTGTCGGCGTGTACAACGCCCGTTCCGAATCCGTGTGCGCGGGAACCCGCCTGCTCCTGCATTTTGGATATGCCCTCCTTCTTCTCCTTGCTTCCGTACGGGTATGACCACCACGGGCGCAGACGCTTCAAGACGCCCTCGCCTTCAAGCCCCAGCGGATCGAAGGCGCTGACCGGATCGTCCACGCAGTAGTCGTAGGGGTCGTGGTCGCCGCCGGTGTCGCCCAGCGGGTCGGGCGCGGTGAAGCGTCCGGTGCGCGGGTCGTAGTCGCGATAGCCGAAGCGCACGAGGCCGGTGTGCCGGTCCGCCAGCCCCCCGGCAAAGCCCAGCGGCAGAAAGAAGTACGGGCAGGTGTCCAGCAGCGGGTTGCCGAAGCTGTCGTATTCCATGCGCTTCACCAC
>NZ_VRYY01000792.1 GCF_015731765.1 Nitratidesulfovibrio oxamicus | reverse complement strand
CGCCAGCATCACCGCCCCCGCAAAGGCCGTGGCCGCAGCCGCCAGCGCCTGCACGCCCACCCGGCGGTCCAGGCGCCACCCTTCGGCCCGGTGTTCGTCGTCACGTGCCACGGCGTCGTTCCCGGATACGCTCGGGCCGGTCATCGCGTGCCGCCCTCTCCGTGGCGAGAGCGCAGTTCGTCCTTGCGGAATGACCCCAGCGACGAACCCAGATAGTAGTTGACCACCGCACCGAAGGCCGTGCCCAGCGAGCCGAGCAGCAGCAGCGCCGGTTCGCTTACAGAGGGTTGCTCCAGCACCGCCCGCAGCATGCCGAAGAATCCGGCCACCACCACCAGGGCCACCATCCCGGTCACCCATGCCCCGCCATGCCCGGCACGGGCCAGGGCCACCTCTCTCGCGCGGGCGTCGCGAGTGTTGTCCAGTTCGGCTCGCAGTTGCTCGGCCTGCCAATCCAGCAGCCGCGCCCGTTCGCGCACTTCCAGCTCGCGCAGGGCCGTCAGCGCCTGCGGGTCGCCCAGGGCCGCCGCCACGCT
>NZ_VRYY01000799.1 GCF_015731765.1 Nitratidesulfovibrio oxamicus | reverse complement strand
CACGCGCTCCAGCGCCGCGCCGCCCAGCACCGCCACCCGGCCCGTGCGGGCCGCCTCGGCCATGACGTCGGCCAGGGCTCGGAAGTGGTCGTTGGTGGTGGACAGGATTTCGTCGCGCATCTGCTGGCGCGCCGCGTCGGAGTCACCCACCAGGCTGCGGTACAGCGCGGCGGAGCCCTTGGCGTCGGGCAGCATGTGCCTGTCCACGTCGCCGATGGCGCCCACGATGGCGTTGGCCAGTTCGGTGGACGACAGCGAGACGCGGCGCAGGTAGTCCGCCGTGGCGTCGTACACGTCCAGCGTGGCGGCCACGTTGGGGTCGCGGTACGAAACCTGTGTCAGCAGGCCGCTGGCCCGGTCAAAGGCGCAGAACGCGCCGTACGCCCCGCCCTGCACGCGCACCCTGTCCCACAGGAAGGCCATGCGCAGGTGCTTGAACACCACGTTGGCCGAGCCGTGGTAGGCATAGCCAAGGCCGTACAGGTCCGCCGCCTTGCCCACGTAGTTGACCTGGGCAGGCATGACCAGCGCCTCGGCCTCTGCCGCGATGCCTGCGGGATGCCACCCGTCGGTCTGGGCCGGGGCAGGCGCGTCGGGTAGCGCGGCGGCAAGGGAAGCAGCCGGTCCGGACACCAGCCCTGCCACATCGGCATCGGCGGTAAGGTTCATCAGGCAGCCGGAGCGACGCAACACAAAACCGCGCAGCGCCGCAAGGTCGGCCAGCACGCCGTCCCAGTCCTGTTCCATGCGTTCGGCCAGGGTGCGCAGGAAGGCCAGATACGACACGCCGGTGGTGGCCTCGTCCAGCCAGCCCGCCGCGTTGTAGCCCGCGCGCAGCCGGGCCATGACGATGCCGTGGCCGGAGGGCACCAGCACATGTTCCTGCCGCGCCTTTTCTTCCAGCACCATGCGCCGGAAACGCTCGCGGTCGTCGAACTTCGCCTCCAGCAGCACCTCGGACAGGATGTCGTACAGCGCGGGCACGTTGTCGCGGGTGGCCTTGCCGTGCACCACCAGCCGCGCCACGGGTTGGCGCGCGCCAAGGGTGGTTGCGAACAGGGTGTCCGCCTCCATGCCGCCGGTCTTGCGGGCGATGCGCATGCCAAGGTCCACGAAGTCGCGCTTCGCGGTGCCCATTTCGAACAGGGCGCGCCCGAACAGCGGGACCAGAGGCACCAGATGGGCGGGCACGGCGGAAAGGTCGAAGGTGGTTTCGGTGTAGGCGATGCCCGAGGTGTCCAGGTCGTGGAACAGCACGGGCACCGCGCCCGCCTGCCGGTCCTCGCTGGGGATGGGCCGGTTTTCCCTCGGCAGGTCTTCCAGCTGCAGGCCGGGGATGGCGGCCAGGGCTTCCAGGCTGTCCGGAGCTTCCTGCAAGGTTCGCAGGGCGCGGGTTTCCTCCACCATGGCCACGCGCTCGCACTGGCGCAGGCCTTGGCGGTATGCCTCCAGCCCGGCGGCCTCGGCGGCCTCGCGCCGGTCGGCCAGCGTGCGGTCCGGGGTCAGCAGCACCGTGGCCACGTGCTGGTTGTCCAGCAGCCATTGGCGGATCAGCCCTTCGAAGTACCGTTCGCCCGAGGCAATGCGGGCCTTGATGGACGCCAGCGGCCCTTCCCATTCCAGCAGGGCCAGCGGGTCGCCGTCATACAGCCAGGTGGTCAGGCTGCGCACCATCACCGCAAGCCCCACCGGGTAACGACCGGAATTGTTCTCGCGCAGGGCGAATTCCACGCTGTTCACGGCGGCTTCCACGGCGTCGGCGGGCAGGCCGTCCTCCGCCAGGTCGGCCAGGGTTTCCATGATCAGCATTTCCACGTCGGACGCGGTCTTCGGTTCGATGCCCTTGAGGCCCACGGAGAAATACATCTGGCGCAGGTCGCTTTCCAGGCCCACGCCCGCCACGTCCTCTCCCAGGCCCGATTCGATCAGCGCGCGCCGCAGGGGCGAGCCGGGCAGGCCCAGCAGGATGTGCTCCAGCATCTCGAAGGCGAAGTTGCGCTCCACGTCGGCGGTTTCGCACAGCAGCCAGTTCATGGTCACCATGCCCCTGTCGTCGCCCTCTGACGCGGCGTAGGGGACTTCAAGCATGCGCGGCGTGTCCGAGCGGGGCTGCAAGGGCACGGCGGAATCCACGTTGATGCGGTCGAAGCGCGCCAGCACGGCGGCCAGGCAGGCCAGCCGGTCCTCTTCCGGGTCGTCGCCCCAGAAGAAGAAACGGGCGTTGCTGGGGTGATAGTAGGTGGCGTGGAAATTGGCGAACTGCTCGTAGGTCAGGTCCGGGATGTGTTCCGGGTTGCCGCCGGAATCGAGCCCGTAGGTGATGTCCGGGAACAGCGCCTGCTGCGACTGCTCGGAAAGGATGGATTCCGGCGATGAATACACGCCCTTCATCTCGTTGTAGACCACGCCCTTGTAGGCGAAGGGGCCTTCCGGCGCGTCGGCCTCTATGTGCCAGCCTTCCTGCCGGAAGATTTCTTCCGTGATGCGCGGAAAGAACACCGCGTCCAGGTACACGTCCACCAGATTGCGGAAGTCCTGCAGGTTGGCCGAAGCCACCGGGTAACAGGTCTTGTCCGGGTAGGTGAAGGCATTGAGGAAGGTTTGCAGCGACCCCTTCAGCAATTCCACGAAGGGTTCCTTGACCGGGTACTTTTCCGACCCGCAGAGCACCGAATGCTCAAGAATGTGGGCCACCCCTGTGGAATCGGAGGGCGGCGTGCGGAAGGTGACGCCGAAGACCTTGTTCTCGTCGGCGTTGCAGCAGGAAAGCAGTTGCGCGCCGGTAGCGCCGTGGCGCCACAGGCGGATGCGGCTGTTCAGTTCATGGACGGTGCGCTCGAAAACGAGATCGAACCCGTGGGATTGCATGCGTGGGATTCCTCCGTAGGGGGATGTCATGACTGTGCAGGGCTGGGGCAAGGCCGGGGCGGATCTGGCCCGCAAGGGGGGGCAAGGCGGCATGGCCGAAAGGGCGGCCCGGTCGGAACGGCGCGCCTGAAGCCGTGCGCTTTGCCATGGCGTGCCGACGCCCCGCGGCTCTTTACCATGAACATTTCGCGGCGTCATGGCAACCGGGACCACGCAGGCATCGGACGGGAGGCGACGGGGGAACATCTGGGCGGCAGCCCCGCAACGCCACAGAGGAGGAGCCGCAACAGCCAGGCTGGCAGAAGAGACGGAGCGGACGTCCTCGGCAGAAAAACAGCTAGTTCCCGGCGCCGCCAGGCCAGGCAGGCTCCACCCGGTCGCGCCCAAGTCTCTTGGCCCGGTACAGGGCGTCGTCCGCCAGGCGGAACAATTCCGTGGGACCGGAGATGGCCAGCCGTTCGGTGCTGGCCACGCCGATGGATATGCGCACCGGAATGCGCGTGCCCGGCCCCACCAGAAAAATGCCGTCGCGCACGGCAACGCGCAGCCGTTCGGCGGCGGCCAGGGCACCCGCGCCGCCCACGCCGGGCATGATCACGGCGAATTCCTCTCCGCCCACCCGCGCTGCCACGTCCTGTGCGCGCAGGCCCGCCCGCAGGATGCCCGCCAGGGTCATCAGCACCTGGTCACCTTCCTGATGGCCCCAGGTGTCGTTGACCTGCTTGAAGTGGTCGATGTCGAGCATGAGCAGTGAAAGATCGGCGTCGTCGCGCAGATGCCGGGCGAACTCCGCCTCCAGCATCAGTTCGAAATGCCTGCGATTGTACAGCGAGGTCAGGGGGTCCACCAGCGTCAGCCGTTCCAGGCGCTGTTCCTTGCGGCCCAGATGGTAGCCGAACACGGCAAACACCAGCACGCCGCCCACGGCCATGTACACGTTGAGCACCAGTTCATAGTCGGGGTGGGTGGGCGTGAGATCGAACAGCCAGCACAGCACCTGCCAGCCCAGCGGGGCACCAAGGCCCAGCGCGGCACCCTGGGCCAGCCGCAGCAGCCGGACCTTTGGTCGTTGCGCACCGCCCCCGCCGTTGCCCGCCATGTTCCACCCCCTGCGCTGGCTTATGAGACACCGCCCCTAGCGCATGTAAGAGCGCGCAATGCGAAACACGTCGTCGTAGCCCAGCCGGGCCTTGATGCCCAGGGCCAGTTCCACGGACATGGCCATCTTGTCGCGCACGTCGTCCAGCAAAACCAGCTTGTGTTTCTTCAGCCATTTGCGCACGAAGGGCACGTCAAAGCCGTCGGCCACCAGCGCCATGCCGTCAGCGAAGAAGCGCGAGCCCAGATGCTCCAGGAAGGGGCGGCAGGCCATTCTGCCATGGTGGCGGGAAAGCAGGACATAGAACAGCAGGGCCACGACAAGCCTGTCGTCCTGCAGGCGATGGGACACGTCGAAAAACCGTTCGGCGGGGGGCTTTTCCCCGGCCTGGCGCAACAGTTCCTGGGCGTAGCCCAGTGCCTTTTCGGTGGTGATGGGCGGGACGGGATAGAGCGCGGCGATGCGGGCCATGGTGCGCAGGGGGTTTTCGCCCCCGGCCACGTCCAGGACGGCCACGCGCATCAGGTCCAGCCGCCGGTTCAGTTCGCCGCGCAGCAGGTCGCCCCGCGCGGCGGCGCAACGGCGCACGCGTTCTTCGCCCATGTCACCGCTGAAGGCAATCTCCAGCAGATGCCGCACGAAGGGTTCGGAGGTGAACTCCGCCTCCTGCTCCACTCCCTTGAAGTTGCGGCGATTACCCACCAGCTTCTTCAGGGAAAGCCAGTAGGCGGCCACCCCTTCCATGGGCATTTCGAGCAGGTCGAAATCCCTGATGCTCTGCGCTGCGGTCTGCGACATGTCCCTTGCGCCCCTGCATGCTCACGGCGACCCGCCCCCCGACCGGTTCATTAGTGCAATGATATAACCGTTCCGGGTAGTTGACAAGAAGTCCCGTGAAACATTCGCCGCCAGCACGGGACTTCCCGGCGGGGCGAGCGACGGCTACGTGCACGTGGCGGGGACACGCGTTGCCCTGAACGCGTGACCGCTGGACACGCATGGGGCACGGTTGTCCCGGCAGGCATACCGCCGTTGACCCGCGATATGTGTCCCCACGGCGTGTGGTTGCACAAGGGGAAAGGGGCGAAGCCCCGGCATGCCACCCGACGGGATCGCGCCGCAATGGCGAGACACTTGCGGGGCAGGCAGGCCCGGCGAAACAGGCGGAACCGGAGGAACCGACAGGACTGCGGCGACGCACGGGCCACACGAGGGCCATCCCTGACGGGCGGATGCTGGGAGAAGCCTTCGGATCTGGATGGCTCTAGACGCTGACCAGCGAGTTGTCGGTTCCCGCAAAGGGGCAATACTCGTAGCTGTCGGCCCGGCCATCGTTGAGCCAGCCTTCGGCGCCACCTGCCAGCAGATAGCGGAAGCGGTACTCGCGCCCCGTCTCCAGTTCCACCTCGGCGACGAACGCACCGTCCTTCAGGCGGCGCATAGGGGTGGCCCGTTCGTCCCAGTCGTTGAATTCGCCCACAAGGTACACCTCGGCGGCCTCGCTCACCTCGTCCGCCTCCAGGCGGAACTTCACCTTGCAGGCGGGCCTGCTCTTCAGGAACTGCTTGGTCAATGCCATGTCTTACCTCCATGGTGTCCGGTCGCAAATCCGGACACTGTCGGTAAAAGGATACCCGGATATTGTGACAGGAACATTATCCATCCGAAAAGGCAACCCCGGAGAAAGATGGATCAGGAACAGGGCCGGGCGCAAAGAGAACGCGGACCGGGCGCGAGAGGGACCCCAAGGCCCCACCGTCGCCATGGCCTGCAAGCCGGGGCGGCCCGCCGTTTCACGCGCCGGAAGTCACGCCCGCGGACATCATGCGCGCCCGCATCGACGCCAGGCATCCACCTGCGAGACATGTGTGGCCCCGCCTCCCCCCCCCTCGCACACCGGAACCGGAGGAGCGCACCCCAAAAAAGCGAAACGCGCACCCTCCGACCCCAGCCGGAAGGTGCGCGCACGAAATTCGCGCCGGATGATCGACCATCCTCAGCCGTTGGCGGCTTTCAGCGTCTCTTCCACGCTGGCCAGCAGGGCCGCGTCGGACGGTGCGGCATCAAGCCCGCACAGGCCGCGCACGGCCAGCAGCAGCATGTCGAGTTGCATGGACATGTCGCACGCGCCGTTGTTGATGACGCAGCGGTCACCTTCCACGCGCAGGCGGTAGGCGCGGCGGCTGCGCGCGGCGCCGCTGCCGGAGACGATGTAGTAGATCTGCTCGTTGTCTTCGGTGACGTAGAGCTTCTGGCGGGTAAGCACGCCGGTCTCGTCGTCGTACCACGAGCATTCGGAGAACAGGCGCCCCTTGAACGCGATGTCGTGGCCCGCGTCGTTGCGCAGCGAAATGTCTTCCATCGCCCTGCAGGTCATGTCCGAACCCATGCGCGCCTCCTCACGATGTGGGAAGGGTTAGCTGTCGGGGGCCTTCCGGCTTCTTCGCCTTGCTCGGCGCCGGTCGTTCCGCGGGCGGCACATCCGCCGGGGATTCACCGTCGCCGAACAGCGCGCCGCCGCCCTGCGCGGTCCAGAAGGCTTCCAGGTCACTGCGCGATATGCGGTAGCCGCGCCCCAGGCGGGCAGCCCGCAACGTGCCGTCCTTGATGGCGCGGCGAAGCGTCTCCTTGTGACAGCTCAGGAGAACCGCCGCTTCCGCAAGGGTGAAGGTGGTCTTGGCCATTGGCGCGTCCTTCCGCATGCATGGCGCCCAAGGCCCATGCAGACACTGCGGGCACACTGCCCGCTCCGGCGCTTTTTGGCGCACCCCATGCCTTGCAGGCACGCGGCGCACCCACCATCCGGCACCCGCTACAGGCCTCGCGCCGCGTACTCTCGCGGCGGTCGGCCACCCGCCATGCCCCCCCGGTGCCGCATGGCGGCCCCGCATGGTCCGTCGGGAAGGCCGGAATATTCCGGCCTGCGCCCATCTCTTCGTCGGACTAGCACCTACAATCAACTGGTGTCAACAATACTCCACCTGGTGCGCACACGCATCACCATTATTTATCCAAGACGGTCCTTGGCCTTCCACGCCGCTTCCGGCTACACTGCGCTGTTACCGGCTACCCCGCCCTGTTGCCGATTGCCCCGGGCCGCCCCGGACCACCCTGACACGAACACGCCCATTCCCGTCCCTTCACCGCAACGGGCACCTCCACGCATCCTCAACGCCGCCACGGGCGGCAACCATGCACCTGCCGCCACTCCCGACGGCGCATGCCCATTGGCGCGCATTTTCCGCGCATATCGCTCGTGCATGTCCTCATGCATCTCGGGCCGTGCCCTTCCGCTCCGCGCCGCCAAGGTGCCCGGTGCACCCTGATCCCAGAACGCGAAAAGGCCCGCCCCCTTGCGGGAGCGGGCCGTGTTGCATCAAGCGCCGCGCGGGCGTCAGCCCTGCACGATCTCGCGCAGGCGCGCTGCCAGCGCACCAAGGTCGTTGATGGCCCGCGCCGCCTCTTCCATGCGCCGGGCCGTGTCGTCGGACAGGTCGCTGACCTGGCTCACGCTGCGGGTTATCTCCTCGCTGGCGGCGGACTGTTCCTCCGCCGCCGTGGCGATGGCCGTTACCTGGGCCGAGGTGTCGTTGACCAGCGCCACGATTTCGCGCAGCGCCTCGCCGGAACGGCCCGCCAGAGAGGTGGCGTTGTCCACGGCGCCGGCCACCTCTTCCATGCTGGCAATGTTGCGTGTGGCCCCGGACTGGATGGTCTCTATGGACCGACGCACTTCCTGCGTGGCGTTCATGGTCTTTTCCGCCAGCTTGCGCACCTCGTCCGCCACCACGGCAAAACCGCGCCCGGCGTCGCCCGCGCGGGCCGCCTCGATGGCCGCGTTCAGGGCCAGCAGGTTGGTCTGGTCGGCAATGTCGCTGATCACGTTCATGATCTGGCCGATGGATTCCGCCTGCCGCCCCAACTCGCCAAGGTTGCCTCGCAGCACGCCGGTAAGGCTGCTGACCTGCCCGATGGCGGCCACAGCCTCGTCCACCACCCGCGCGCCTTCCTGGGCACGGGCCTGGCCGCTGTCGGCCTGGCGCGATGCGTTGGCGGCGCTGCGCGCCACCTCCATGATGGTGGCGTTCATCTGCTCGATGGCGGTCACCGATTCGGTGATCAGGCCGCGCTGGTTTTCGGTGCCGCGCACCACGCCCTCGGTCTGGCTTTCGATGGATCCGGTGGCGTCGGCCACCTGCCCGGCCACGGAAACCAGTTCGGCGTTGACCTTTTCCATGCGCTCCATGTGGGCGTGCAGGTCGCGTTCCTTCATCACCAGCTCGGAAACGTCGCTGGCCACTTCCAGGTACCCGGCCTTGTTGCCGTGGCAATCGCGCACGATGTCGCCGTAGGGACGCACGAAGCGGGTCTGGCCAAGGATGTTCAGTTCCACGATGTCCGCCTCGTACCGGCCACCGCGCTGCATGGCCTGGTTGATGGGGCACTTGGAGGTGCCGCAGATGGAGGCGTTGAAGATGGAACTGCACCGGCGACCGCGCACCTTCTCGCCGTCGTCCACACCGGCGATGCGGGCCACGGCGGTGTTGGCGAGGATGATGTTGTACTCGTCGTCCACGGCAAACACCGGGTCGGGGATGGCGTTGACCACGTTCTTGTAGCCTTCCACCGAGCACAGGATGTCCTCGATCTTGCCCATCAGCCGGTTGAACCACCGGGCCAGTTGGCTGATCTCGTCGCGCCCCGCGTCGTTCAGGCGGTCATTCAGGTTGGCGCGGTCCTCGGTGATGTCGCGGATAAGCGCCACCACGCGGGATACCGGCGTGGTGACGAAGCGCGACACCAGCACGGAGAACACCACCCCCGGCACCACCAGCAGCGCCAGCAGCGCCACCAGCATGATGCCCGAGAAGCGTTCGAAGATGGCCGTGGCCGCGCTGATGTTCGAGGTATGCACGAACACGCCCACCTGCTCGCCCCGGTAATCCTTGACCGGGAAGGCCACCAGTGCGGTGTCGCCGCCCTCGGCGGTGCTCAGGCCGACCTTGCCGGCGGCCAGCAGTTGCGGGGTGACCAGCGCGGCGGCGGGAATCTGCGGATTGCCCGCGGCAAAAATGAAGTCGTTGTCCACGCGCGGATGCTTGGCGGCATCGGTCATGCCCTGGGTCAGCGATTGCAGCGAGGCGTTCATGTACAACAGCACGTCCTCGCCTTCGGCGCTGGAGGCGATCTTGAGCAGCGGAGCGAACTCGATGAGCACCTCCACCGAGCCGATCTGCTTGCCGTCCGCACCCTTTACCGGAGAAACGCCACGGATGTCGAAGCCCCCGCGCCCCACTTCTATGCCCTTCATGGGCTGGCCGGTGCGGTTCACGTCCATCACGGTCTTGCGGAAGGAGGAAATGTCGTCGGAAACGTCCAGGTCCTGCCCGTCGCGCTTGATCTGCTTCTTGCTCCACAGCCGTACCAGGCTGCGCCCGTTGGGCAGGTGGAAATGCAGCTTGAACTTGCGGCCCGTCACCGCCTCGAACGAGGCCAGGTGCGCGGCAAGCTCGCGGCGCAGGGCTTCGCGCGCCTGCTGCGCCATGGGATCCTTCTCGTCGTCCATCCTGCCGGAAAGCGCCGTGGCGTAGGCCGCCTGCACTGCCGGCAGTTGCGAGAACAGCGCGGCCTGCTCCAGCGCCTGCGCCGCCAGCAGTTCCACCGACTGGCTGACCTCGTTGGCCTTGGCCCGCGCCATCTGGCGTATGAAGACCCCCTTCAGGTCCGTCAGTTCGCCCGCCAGAAACCAGTATGCGCCGCCGCCCAGCAACAGAACCGACAGAGCGAAGGGGAGAAAGAGTTTTTGCCGAATGCCCATCATGACCCCCATCTGGGTGATTCCGCGCGCACCCCCGTGCGTACGGTATAACTTGCGACACTACCTGCCATATCGGAAAAAACAACAGCATGTCTAGATCGTGAAAACAAGAACTATCGTTCCCGACCTGCACGCTCCGACACGAATGGCATCGCCCGCCGTCTGCACACACCATCCGCACCAATGCAGCAAGCCTGACACCATGACGCCATCACGTCCATGGCATGAGCCGGTGTTATAGATTGTGCGTTGACGCCCCCCGCACACTGAGCCCCAGACCACAACGAAGCATGGCGCCGCCCTGCGCGGCAGCACGGACAAGGCGTCAGGTCTGCGTCGTCTGAGTTCATGCAGCCGCCCGGCAAAGCTCACGCGCCGAGCCACCACGACTTTTGGAGAATGGAATGATCTGCCATGCGCGCGACAAGCACGGCACGAGTAGGCACGGCACGAGTAGGCACGGCACGAGGCAGGCGTGACGATTCGTCGGTTCGACGGGACGGGGGGGGAAGGCTGGAGAAGGGCGAAACGCACTGCGGAACGAAAAACGGCCCCGCCGGGATGAAGGCAAGACCGCCATGCGATGACATGAGGCACGGGGGTTCGGGACGTACCAGACGGGCAGGTGCTGCCCGTTGCAACCACGTCCGGAACGACTCCGTCCGCTTCCGTCCGCTTCCGTCCGCTTCCGCCCGATCCCGTTTGGTCCTGTCCGGTTCTGTCCGATTCCGTTCCGTCCGGCCCGCTTCCGTCCGGTCCAGGCAGGCTCGATCCGGTTCAGCCGGGTTCAGTCCGGCTTGAAATGGGTGTCGTAGTCCGGGGCCAGGCAATCCAGCGTGCCGCCCATCAAGGCCCGGAACTTTTCCTGCGGCGGCACCTGCGGGGCGTCCCGGTGCTCGCATTCGGCCTGCCCCGGGGTCATGCGGCGCGCCTCGTCCAGGCTGCGGTATTCCATCACTCCGCAGAAAATGCACTTGAGATGCGTGGCCCGGCGGGTGCAGTTGCAGTCGATCTTGGCGAACTGATGCTTGCGCATCACACCCCCCGGTGCCCGGCCACGTCCGTCCGCGCGGCAAGGCCCTCGGAACCGGCAAGGCATCCCTCACCATCGCGACGCAGCACCAGCACCGCGCCGATGACCGCGCCGTCCGGCGCCCGGTAGGGCGAGACGCTGCACATGCACGGCTCGCCGCCGGGCAGC
>NZ_VRYY01000790.1 GCF_015731765.1 Nitratidesulfovibrio oxamicus | reverse complement strand
GCCGGTGCGGAGGTTGCCGGGGGCGCGGCGTGGGCGTCGTGCCCGCCGGTGCTGCCCGCCGCCAGGGCCGAGCCTGCGGTGATGGCCAGAACGGCAAGGACGGCGGGGAGAATGCGGGTGATCTTCATGAAATGCTCCTGCATGTGGTTTCCGTTTCCGGGTGTGTGCTGCGCATATGGCAAGGGGCGTGCCATGAAGCGCGCGGCAGGCGCATGGGGCCACAATGCGTTGCGGCGCATGACATGGCGCACGGTGTGCCCGCCACGGCGCGGTCAGCGGTCACCGACCTGGTGTATGATTTCTGGACGGTTCTTTGTGCAGGATGTGCAAGCCGGACCATTGCTGTCCGATTTTTGGACGGTGCGCGGGGCAGGTGCGCGAGGTTGCGGTCTGATCGTCAGGGACGGCGCTGCACGCGCCCGCCCCGCCCGGGCGCGATCCGGTTTCGCGGGCACCGTCCCGGCGGGTCTGCTCCCGACCGTGATGCCGCCCGCAGCGTGGGCTGCGGGGCGGTTGGACTTCCGCCCCCGAATGCAG
>NZ_VRYY01000789.1 GCF_015731765.1 Nitratidesulfovibrio oxamicus | reverse complement strand
GCCGGGCACGCCGGGCACGCCGGGCGCGCCAGGCGCGTCAGGCGCGTCAGGCGCATCGGGGCCCGTGATGTGGCGCAGGGCCAGGTACAGGGCGTGGAACCGCTCCACCGACAGCAGCGAGGCGTCGCGCCACGCGAAGTAGGCGTCCCAGAACAGGGTGTCGGTGATGTCGGGGTAGCGGGGGCGCGGGTCGCCCCGTTCTGCGTTGATGGAGGCGGCGTTCACGGGGTGTTTCCTGTGGCGGCTTGGGCGGTGATGTCGGGGTGTCCGTCATGGGCGGCAAGGGCCATGCCCCGTGCGGCGTCCAGACGCGAGGCCACCAGGGTGGCTTGCGCCCGCCCGATGGGGATGGGGCGGTAGGGCAGGACGCCGGATTCGCAGGGGGAGGAATCGTGCGGGCCGGGGACGCCATCGGCGGCGACTTCCGTTGTGCTTCTTGTGGTGCGGCCCCCAACGCGCAGCAGGGTCAGCGCACCGTCGCGGCACAGCACGCCGGGCAGGTCCTGCCGCCGGGAGGGCACGCCCGGTGCGGAGAGCAC
>NZ_VRYY01000788.1 GCF_015731765.1 Nitratidesulfovibrio oxamicus | reverse complement strand
CCTGCCCGGCCCGGGCCTGCGCCCGCCGGTTCAGGAAGGCCCGCGCGTCCTCGTGAAAGATGCGCAGCCGCGCGTCGTCCGCCAGGCCGAAGTGCTGGCGGGCCACCCCGGTCATGCCGGGGTCCAGTTCCACCACGTCCACCCGCAGCGTATCCGCGTTCAGCCCGGCCCGCCCGGAAAGCAGCCACTTGGGCACGGAATACCCGCCGCCGCCCAGCATGAGCACCCGGCGCGCGCCGGGCGCCATCGCTGGCCCCAGCGCGTAGAAGCGGGTGTACGGCAGCGCCAGTTCGGCCATGTCGTCGGGATAGGCGGCAGACTGGTAACGGCCCGGATCGGTGACCAACAGGCGCAGGGGCCGCCCGGCCTGGGTGGCGTCGTGGACCCGGATGTGGTTGTACGGCGTTTCGGTCACCCGCACCCCGTAATAGCGTTCCGCAAAGGCGGCGTAGGCGTGCGAGGCCCAGGCCAGCGCGCCCACCCCGGCCAGCAGGGCCAGCCGGGCCAGCGGCGCGCGGGGGTGCGCCAGCAACGAGGCC
>NZ_VRYY01000787.1 GCF_015731765.1 Nitratidesulfovibrio oxamicus | reverse complement strand
AGCGGCGGCGCATGGCCGCAACGCCCGCAGCCGTCAGCGGCGGGGCCGCGCCCACCATGGTATCCTGCTCGGCGGCGGAAAACAGGGGCAGGCGGACCATGTGCCCGTCGCGCGCCACGCGGCGCGACAGCATGAGCCCGCGCGGATAGACCTGGCTTTGCAGCGAAACCGTGGTGCAGGACAGCACCGGGATGACCCGCCGGGGCTCGCCGGGCTCCGGGACGGAAGGCGGCACGGCGACCGTTGCGTCCATTTGGTTGGTCCCGCCCATGCGAGCCCGTTCTGTCGGTTCTGCCCGTTCTGTCGGTTCTGCCCGTTCTGTCGGTTCTGCCCGTTCTGTCGGTTCTGCCGGTTCGTCAGGCCGGGCCAGCAGTTCCGCCAGGCCGAAGAAATGCACCGCCTGGGCCAGTTCGGGAAAGCATTCGATGGCGTGGTGATTGGCGGACAGCACCGACGGCGTCCGCGCCAGCCTGCGGCGCAGCGCGCGTGCCGTGCCCTGCCCCATGCTGGCGGCGGCAAGGTCGGCCATGGCGTCGATCAGC
>NZ_VRYY01000786.1 GCF_015731765.1 Nitratidesulfovibrio oxamicus | reverse complement strand
GTCGAGCCCGTCGGGGCAGTCGGGGCAGCCCCGCCCCCCTGCCCTTCCGCGGCGCGCAGCATGCGTCGCAGGGTGGTCTCGTCGGTGGACGGGTCGAAGGCCACCCCCAGCAGGGCCAGCCGGGCGCGCAGGGTCGCCAGACGGAAACGGCGCACGTCTTCGCGGGTGGGCGCGTCGGTTGTTTCGGACACTTCCGCCACGCCGGGCAAAGTGGTCGAAGCGGGTGAAGCAGGGACCGCCGCCGCGCCGGGGGGGCATGCCGCCGGTTCCTCGTGTACCGCCGGAACCCGGCCCGGTACTCCATCCTTGGTCATGTCATTGGCCACGTCATCGGTCATGTGGGGCACCTCCGTGCCGTGTTCCCCGCCCGCCCCTCCGTGGTGGACGGGCGGGCGGGGGTTGCGGTCCGTGGCCGCGCTAGCGCGGCAGGTAGTCGAAGACGACGTCCACGGTGCCGGAGGCCCCGGCGTCGTCGGTGCCGATCACCACGCGCACATGGCGGCGGCAGTCGGAAGGCAGGGGCAGGCGGCCCAGCACCTCGC
>NZ_VRYY01000785.1 GCF_015731765.1 Nitratidesulfovibrio oxamicus | reverse complement strand
GCACGCGCGGCGCTGCCCCCGGTGTTTTCCGGCGGGGCGGGCGGCGACGGCGGTGCCGTGGGCGCGGCGTCGGGGACGGTATGGTGGCGCGGGTCGGTCATCAGAAGCTCTGCCCGATGCTGATGTAGAACTGCAGGGGGGCGTCGTCCTCGCGCGGGTTCAGCGGGGTTGCCACGTCGAAGCGCAGCGGGCCTGCCACGGTGTAGTAGCGCACGCCGATGCCCGCGCCCCAGCGCATGGCGTCGCCGAAGCGGGGTGTTTCTTCTGCGTAGACGTTGCCGCCGTCCAGAAAGGGCACGATGCCCAGGGTTTCGGAAATGCGGTAGCGCAGTTCGAAGCTGGCTTCGCCGAACGAGGAGCCGCCGATGGGGTCGCCGTCCTCGCGCGGGCCCAGGGACTGGTAGGAATAGCCGCGTACAGAACCGCCCCCCCCGCCGTAAAAGCGGATGGAGCCGGGCACCGCGCCGCTGGACGCCCCGGACAGCGACCCGGCAGCCGCGCTGGCGGCCAGCACCAGCCGTCCGTCGGGACCGTCGGGCAGGC
>NZ_VRYY01000784.1 GCF_015731765.1 Nitratidesulfovibrio oxamicus | reverse complement strand
GCGCGGCGGTGGTGAGCCCGCGCGCAGCGGCGGCAGCCCCGCAAGCTGCGGCTGCGGCGACTTCGTCTCGCTGGGGCACCGCCTGTCGGGCCAGCTGAACTTTCCGCGCCGGGTGGCCACGGCCTACTACAATTCGGCGGTGTGGCGGGTGTACAACCGCTTTGCCGACGCCATCGAGCAGTCGGCCCGCGAATTCGGCATCACCGCGCCCATCCACATCCTGAAGGCCGACGGCGGCACCATGCCGCTGGCCGTTTCGCGCGAACTGCCGGTGGAATCCATCCTGTCCGGCCCTGCGGCCAGCGTCATGGGCATCATCGCCCTGTGCGACATCCGCGAAGACTGCGTGATCCTGGACATAGGCGGCACCACCACGGACATCGCCGTGTTCGCCTGCGGATCGCCGGTCATCGAGAAGGACGGCATAGAGGTGGGCAGCTACCCCACGCTGGTGCGCGCGCTGAAGACGCGGTCCATCGGGGTGGGCGGCGATTCGCGCCTGCACGTGGCCGCCGGGGCGGTGCGCGTGGGGCCGGAGCGGGCC
>NZ_VRYY01000791.1 GCF_015731765.1 Nitratidesulfovibrio oxamicus | reverse complement strand
CAGCCCGGCAGGGGCCGTGGCCGCGAACGCCTCGCGCTTGCCAAGGCCCGCCGCGATCACGCGCGGCACGGCCAGGTCCGGGTGCCCGTGGAACACGGCAACCTCGTCCTTCCTGCCCCGAAAATCGCGCACCGCCGGGGCAATGCCCAGCCACGGCGCAGCCTCCAGCAGTTCCGGCGCCGCGTCCGCAAGGGCCTCGCCCTCGAACAGGAACACGATCACCGCATCCGCACGCCACTGGGCAGGACCGCCCACCTGAAAGCGAATGTCCACGTCACACCTCCATCACGCGCCTCTCCGGCGCGATTCATTCAGGATAATCCTTGTCGGAGAAAGAAGGAACCGGGGGAAGGAACCTTTTGGGAAAGGTTCCTTCCCCCGGACCCCCATCCTCCAAAACTTTTCATTCGGGTTGTTGCAACGGCACCCGGCGCGACAGCCCGTGCTGCGTGCCCGATTATCCACAATGAAACGTTTTGGGGGGAGGAGGGAAGGGTCCGGGGAGGAAGGATCTCCCCGGTTCGCGTGTCCCTTCAACGCATTAAAAATCCAGGCCGTACGTCTCGATAAACTGCCCGATGCGGGCACGCGCGGCCTGCATGCGCTCGCGCAGTTCCACCTTGTAGGCGGCCAGATCCAGCTGGCGGCGCGCAACGCCGGTGCGCATGGCGGCTTCGGCCACTGCCGGGGCCACCCATTCGATGACGCGCGGGTCCAGCGCCTTGGGGATGATGTAGTCCACCCCGTACGACAGCCCGGACAGGCCGTAGGCGGCCAGCACCTCGGCGGGCACGGGTTCGCGCGCAAGGGCAGCCAGTGCGCGGGCGGCGGCCAGCTTCATTTCCTCGTTGATGGCGCTGGCGCGGGTGTCCAGCGCGCCCCGGAAGATGAACGGAAAGCCCAGCACGTTGTTGATCTGGTTGGGGTAGTCCGAGCGCCCGGTGGCCATGACCACGTCGGCGCGGGCGGCCCGAGCGTCCTCGTACGAAATTTCCGGGTCGGGGTTGGCGCAGGCGAAGATGATGGGGTTCGGCGCCATGGAACGCACCATGTCCTGGGTGACCATGCCTCCCACGGACAGGCCCAGGAAGCAGTCGGCGCCGCGCATGACGTCGGCAAGGCTGCCGTGGTCCTGTTCCTGCGCGAATTCGGCTTTCTGGGCGTTCAGGTCGGTGCGGCCCTTGTGGATGAGCCCGCGCGAATCGAACATGAACACGTTCCTGCGCTGCACCCCGAACGATTCGAAGAACCTGGTGCAGGCGATGGCCGCAGCCCCCGCGCCGCTGATGACCAGCTTGACGTCCTCGGCCTTGCGGTTCGTCAGGTCCAGTGCCGCAATGAGCCCCGCGCCCGAGATGATGGCCGTGCCGTGCTGGTCGTCGTGGAACACTGGAATGTCCATCTGCTCGATGAGCGTCTGCTCCACCTCGAAGCATTCCGGCGCCTTGATGTCCTCAAGGTTGATGCCGCCAAAGGTGGGCTCCAGCATCTTCACGAATTCGATGATCTTCTTGGGGTCCTTCTGGTCGATGGACAGGTCGTACACGTCCACGTCCGCGAAAATCTTGAAAAGGACGCCCTTGCCTTCCATCACCGGCTTGCCCGCCAGCGGCCCGATGTTGCCAAGCCCCAGCACCGCCGTGCCGTTGCTGACCACGGCCACCAGGTTGCCCTTGTTGGTGTAGTCGTAGCCCAGCGAAACATCGGCGTGGATGGCGCGGCACACATCGGCAACGCCGGGGGTGTAGGCCATGGAAAGATGCTTCTGGGTGGCGCAGGGCTTCACGGGAACCACCTCGACCTTTCCGGGGTGGCCGCAGGAGTGGTAGCGCAGCGCCTCATCCTTGGTGAACAGGGCCATGAATGCCTCGCTTGTCGTTGACGGTGCGGTAAAGGGAACGAACTCCGCGTCCGGCAGGGGCGCCTGCCCGCGGTTGACTGCATGTCCTCACGTCCGGGCAACGTAGTGCAGCGGCGCATCCATTGCAAGCCGCGCCCGCCCCGCTTGCCGCCCCGAACGAACCGGGATAGTTTCAGGAATGATCCGTCGTCGCCTGCTCTCGCCCCTCATCCTGCCGGTGTACTCGTTCGCGGCCACCATTCTTGCCGGGGCCGCGCTGCTGTACCTGGACATCAGCCACGTCCCCTCGGCGGACGGCCAGGGGCTGTCCTTCGTTGACGCGCTGTTCACCGCCACCTCCGCCGTGTGCGTCACCGGGCTGACCGTGGTGGACACGGGCACAACCTTCAGCCTGGCCGGACAATGGATCATCCTCGCGCTCATCCAGCTTGGCGGCCTTGGCATCATGACCTATTCCAGCCTGCTGCTGTTCCTTTTGCGGCGGCGGGTATCGCTTACCGACAAGCTGGCCGTGGGCCAGGCCCTGATGCACGACCCCTCGTTCCATCTGGGGCGGTTCCTGTACCGGCTGATACGCACCATCCTGTGCATCGAACTGGCGGCGGCGTGCCTGCTGTACATCTTTGCCCCGCAGGGCATGGGCGCGTTCGGCGCGCTGTTCCACGCCGTGTCGGCCTTCTGCAACGCGGGCTTCGGCCTGCGGCCCGACAACCTTATGCCGTGGCAGGAGCACACCGGGGTGAACCTGGTGATCATGTTCCTGATCGTGGTGGGGGGCATCGGCTTTTCGGTCATCGACGAACTGCTGGGGGCCGCGCGAACGAAACTTTCCGGCAAGCCCTACCGCCCCCTCAGCCGACACACCCGGCTGGTGCTGACCACCACCGCGTTCCTCATCGCGGTTGGCGCGGCGCTGATCTGGCTGGCCGAATACTTCAGCGACTACACCGGGCTCAGCCCCACCGGGCTGGTGCTGCCCGCCTTCTTCCAGTCGGTCACCTGCCGCACTGCGGGCTTCAATACCCTGGACATTTCCCGCCTGACCGACTTCACCCTGATGGTGATGATCTGCCTGATGTTCGTGGGCGGTTCGCCGGGGTCGTGCGCGGGCGGCATCAAGACCACCAGCTTCCGGGTACTGGCAGGATTCGTGGAAATGCAGTTGCGCGGCAGGCGGCAGAACGTGCTGCTGGGCCGCGCCGTGGACACCCCCACCCAGGCCAAGGCCCTGACCCTGTTCCTGTTCGCCATCATCGTGGTGACCGTGGGCACCATGGTGCTCAGCCTGACCGAGGGCGGCATCAGCCCGCACACCCACACCCGGTTCGAACAACTGGATCTGATGTTCGAGGTGGTATCCGCCTTCGGCACCGTGGGGCTGACCACCGGCGTCACCCCGCACCTGAGCGTGCCGGGCAAGATTTTGATAACCCTGCTGATGTTCATAGGCCGCATCGGCCCCGTCTGGCTGCTGGCCACCCTGCAGCACTTGCAGAGCGAACCCAAGTTCCGCTGGCCCGAAGTGGACTACCCCATCGGGTAACCACGCGGGCAGGCGATGCATACGGGAGCAACCCAATGGTGAACGTGGCGAAGAAACTGGAAATCGGCATCGTGGGCCTTGGCAAGTTCGGCCTGCAGTTGGGCCGCACCCTGACCGAGATGGGCCATACCGTGGTGGGACTGGACACCGGCGAGACCCGCGTGCGCCTTGCCCAGGATGTGCTGGCGCAGGTCTACCAGGCCAACGCGACGGACATCGCGGTGCTGCAGCAACTGCGCTTCCAGGATCTGGACATCGTGTTCGTGAGCGTGGGCGATTCCATGGAAACCTCGCTGCTGGTGGTGCTGAACCTTCAGGAAATGGGCGCGCGCAAGATCGGGGTCAAGGCGGTCTCCACCGAACACCGCAAGGTGCTCACCCGGCTTGGCGTGGATCTGGTGATCCTGCCCGAACACGACGTGGCCACCCACGTGGCCCACCGGCTGGCCAACCCCGGCATGCTCGACCTGCTGCCCCTGGGCGGCGGGGTGCTGGTGCAGGAACTGGTGGTGGACAAGTGGGCGGGCCGCACCCTGCTGGAACTGAAGCTGGTCAACGACTACGGGGTGATGGTGGTGGCCGTGAAGCCCGTGGGCGGCAAGGAGTATCGCTTTGTGCCGCAGGCGCATGAAACCCTGGAGCGCGGGGATGCGCTGGTGGTCATCGGCAAGCAGGAGGATGTGTTGCGGCTGGTGCCTTGAGAGGCGGAGGCGCGGCGAGAGGAACGGGAAGGGGAGCGCGCTGGTGGACGCGGCCTCTACGAAGACACGCCAGCCCTGTTCGTAATGAACACCCCGCATGTCACCAGCGCGGCCCCCAGCAGCAGCGACACGGGCAGCGCCTCGCCCAGCATGGCCCACGCGCAGACAATGGCCGTCAGCGGCACGAAGTTGATGAACACCCCGGCCCGTCCGGCGCCTATCTCCTTCACCGCCTCGTAGAACCACGTGAACCCCAGCACGGTGCCGAACACGCCAAGGTAGGCCGCCGCAATCCACAGGGCGGCAGGGTACTCCGGCAGTGCCGTCCACAGGCCTTCATGCAGGGCGAAGGGCAGCAGCATCACCGTGCCCACCGCGCACGACCAGGTTACCGCCGCCAGCGGCGACAGCGCGCGCATGACCACCTTGCCCAGCAGCGAGTACGCGGCCCAACTGGCCAGGCAGCCCAGCAGCGCCACGTCGCCCCACGACAGGGCCGACGAGAACAGCGTCAACGGGTTGCCGCGGGTGATGGCGATGACGGCCCCGCCCACGGACAGCAGGATGCCCGCCAACTTGCGGCGCGACAGCGGTTCGCCCAGGAACAGCGCGGCCCCCACGGCGATGGCTATGGGGTTGTTGGTGACGATCACCGCCGCCCGGCTGGCGGGCACGGTGGCAAGCCCGGTGAAGAACAGGGCGTTGTAGGCGAATACCCCGGTGGCCCCCAGCAGCAGCACCCCGACCCAGCCGTGCATGCCCGGCGAGGTCAGGCGCGGCAGGGCGCCCTCGCGGCGGCGCACGTACCAGAACAGCAGCCCGGTGGCCATGGCGAAACGGAGAAAGGCGGCGGAAAAAGGACCGGCGTGGACGGCGGCGATGCGCCCGGCAACAAAGGTGCCGCCCCAGAACACGGTGGCCAGCATCAGCTTGGCGTACAACAGCATGAACGACTCCCGCGTGCAGGAAAAGGCGCGGCGGCGCGGGCGCACGGTGCGCGGGGCTCGTCGCGGGAAGGGCGAAAAAAATAATGCTGCAACACCGCGCCCCACGCACTGTGGCGTGACAGCATGTTACCGCAGTGTCGCACCGTAACATGCCGGGATTGCGGCACGTTGACACGTGCGGCGATATACGGGAAAAACACGGTACTGTCGAGGTGCTACCCCCAAGGTTTGCCCGGCAGCCCGTTGCACGACGGGACAGACCGAACGTTGCCCCAGAGCCGCGTCCTTGCGCCGGGCAGGACACGACTCGCCACGACCTTCCGTGGCACGCAACCACAGGAGGCCCATGACCCGACGCCACCCCCTGCACTACCTGGCGACCATCCTGGTGCTCTGCGCGCTGCTGTTCGCGGCGCTACCCGCAGCGGCCAGCGAGACGCCCGCCAAGCGTGGCCGCGCCTCGTGGTACGGCGACGACCTGCACGGCAAGAAGACCGCCAGCGGCGAAGCCTTCGACATGAACGCCCTGACGGCCGCGCACAAGACCCTGCCCCTCGGCACCGTGGTCCGCGTGACCAACCTTTCCAACGGCCGCTCCGTGCTGGTCACGGTGAACGACCGGGGCCCCTATCGCGGCAACCGCGACATCGACGTCTCCTACTCCGCCGCGAAACAGCTGGGCATCGTCAAGCCGGGCAGCGCCACCGTGCGCATAGAGGTGCTGGGTGACGCCAGGGGCCGTCCCCTGGATCCCGACAGCGCCTATTTCGTCCGCATCCGGTCCTACGCCAGCAAGGCCGAAGCCGAACGGTTGGTCCGCAAGCTTGAACGCGAGGGCGAAGCCGCCGTGCGCGTCCGCGCGCGCACGGAAAATGGCCGCAAACGCTGGATGGTCTGCGTGGGACCCTTCCGCGATTTCGACGACGCGCGCGCCCTGCGCCGCCACCTGATGCAGCGCCACGCCGACATCGACATCGTGGCCGACCGCGCCCGCGACTGATCCCCCTCCCCGCCGCACGCTACAGCACGCGAGCCCTGCAACTGTCGCAACGCCATGGTCCGCACGCATCGCCGTGGGTCTTCTCTCGTCGCAACCATTCCGCACGACGGACTGCGCTGCCCCCCCCCACGGTTCCGGATTCGGCCCCGGGGGAGCCCAAGCGCCCTTCACGCTCCGCGCCAGTACGCTCCGCCGCCCGCCCCCCCCGGCCCACGGGACATGCGCGCATGCATGCCCGTTTCGGCCCGGACAGGTGCGGCACCGCCCGCCGCGCCATCCGCAAGCGGTCACAAACTTCAGCCAGCGCGCCGCAGCACTGCCCCGCAAGGCCGTATCGCCATCAGGCAGTCATGCCACCGCCATGTCGCGGCCATTTTTTTGTGGATAATTTCCTCGCTGCTTGGCAATCTGAAAAACATCATATCGCCAACCACATCAGCGCAAGCCAGGAAACAGCCGTCCCATGCTCAATCGCCCCCCCCGCGTGCTGACCATCGACGACGACGTCAACGTCCGCTCGAATCTGGTCGCCTATCTTGAGGACAGCGGCTTTGACGTGATCGAGGCAGAAAACGGTCGCCGCGGACTCGAGGCCTTTGCCGAGAAGGCGCCCGACCTCGTGCTGGTGGACCTGCGCATGCCCGTCATGGGGGGCATGGAAGTGCTGGAACGCCTGCGCAAGGAGGCCCCCGATGTGCCCGTCATCGTGGTGTCGGGCGTAGGCGTGCTGGAAGAGGCGGTAGAGGCGCTGCGCCATGGCGCGTGGGACTACGTGACCAAACCGGTCACCGACATGCGCGTGCTGGAGCACGCCGTGAACAAGGCGCTGGAGCGCGCCCGCCTGCTGGAGGAGCGCAAGCGTTACCGCGAGCACCTCGAACAGGAGGTGCAGGAGCGCACCCGCGAACTGCGCGAGACCAACGAGCGCCTGGTGGAATACCAGGCCCTGCTGCAAGAGAAGAACCAGTTCCTTGAAGCCCTGGTGGAGGGCATGCCCAACCCGGTGTTCTACAAGACGCTGGAAGGCACCTACATCGGCTGCAACCGCGCCTTCAGCCGCCTGATCGGCAGCAGGCCCGAGGATGTCGTGGGCCGTTCGGTCTACGAGATACTGCCGCAGGAACTGGCCTGCCGCGTCGAGGAATCCGGGCGTCGGCTGGATGCCGAAGACGATGACGGCGCGGGCTATTCGTGCATGATCGACATGCGCGATGCCGCTGGCGAAGACCGGGTGCTGGTGCTGTACAAGAGCTATTTCCGCGATCGCACCGGCCAGCGCGCGGGCGAGGTGGGCACCTTCCTCGACGTCAGCGAACTGAAACGCAAGGAAGCGCAAATCGTCCACCAGGCCACCCACGACGAACTGACCGGCCTGCCCAACCGCATGGGACTGCGCCAGCGCATGGAAGATCACGCGCTGAAGGGCGGACCGGATGCGCGGCTGGCGGTGCTGTATCTGGACATGGACAATTTCAAGACCGTCAATGACAGCCTGGGCCATGCCGTGGGCGACCAACTGCTGCGCGCCGTGGCGGGCCGACTGGTGGGCATGGCCCCCCGGCGCGACATGGTGGCTCGCCTTGGCGGCGACGAATTCGTGATGCTGCTGCCGCTGTCGGCGGAAGGCGACGGAGAGTTGGCCGAGACGGAATCGGCCCGCATCCAGGACGCGTTCACCCGGCCCTTCAACGCCGCCGACCACGAACTGTACGTGATGCCGTCCATCGGCATCAGCGTTGCGCCCGACGACGGACGCGACCCGCCCACCCTGCTGAAGAACGCGGAAATCGCTATGTACCGCGCCAAGGAGCAGGGCGGCGCGCGTTTCCGCCGCTTTACCCAGGCCATGAACGACGATGTAACCCGACGCCTGGCCATCGAAAAGAGCATCCGCAAGGGGCTGGAAAACGACGAATTCGTGGTGTTCTATCAGCCGCGCGTGGACATAGTGACCGGGCAGGTGACCGGCATGGAGGCGCTGGTGCGCTGGGCCCGGCCCGACGGCACCCTGGTGCCGCCGCTGGAGTTCATTCCCGTGGCCGAGGACACCGGCCTCGTGGTGGCGCTGGGCGAGCGGGTGCTGCGCGATGCATGCATCCAGACCCGCCGCTGGACCGACGAACTCGGTCCGCTGCGCATCGCGGTGAACATCTCGGCCCGGCAGTTCCAGCCGGATCTGCTGGACCGGGTGCAGGCGGCCCTTGCCGAATCGGGCCTGCCGCCCTCGCAGCTGGAACTGGAAATCACCGAAACCACCATGATGCGCGACCTGCCCACCTCGGTGGCCATTCTGGAGCGGCTGGCGGCGCAGGGCATTTCCATCGCCATCGACGACTTCGGTACCGGGCATTCCTCGCTGTACTACCTGAAGAACTTTCCCATCGACACCATCAAGATCGACCGTTCGTTCGTGCGCGACGTGCCCGGCGACGAGGGCGACGCCACCATCGTTTCCACCATCGTCACCATGGGGCGCAACCTGTCGTTGAACGTGGTGGCCGAAGGCGTGGAAACCGACGACCAGTTGAGCTTCCTGCGCGCCCACGGCTGCCGCGAAGTGCAGGGCTACTACTACAGCAAGCCCCTGCCCGCCGACGGGTTTGCGGACTGGATGCGAGCGGCCCTGTCCGCAGGGTCCGCAGGGGCCGCAGGGTCCGCTGGGTCCGCAGGGGCCGCGAGCAGCAGGAAGTAGGCAAGGTCGCGAGCGGCGCTTGCCGCGGGGTTCGCAGGGGCCGCGAGCAGCGGGAAAACAGGGAAGCAAGGAAGTTGGGAGCGGCCCCGGCAACGGGGGTGGCGCCCGCAAGACGGCAAACGGGGGCCGGATGCATGATGCATCCGGCCCCCGATTCGTTGCGTATCCGGTGCCGTTCTGGGCAGCCCCTACACTTGGCCGCGCCCTAGGGTAATGCCCAGCGGCGTGGAGCGCGTGGCCTGCCTGTAGCCGGTAAGGCGCTGCGATTCGCGGCGGGTCTGCTGCAACTGGCTGCGGATGTTGTCATGCAGCCTGCGGGCCTCTTCGGTCAGGCGGCCTTGCAGGCACTGCAAGCGCAGCAGCTTGTCGCGCAGATCGTTCAATGCTGCCGGATCGCGGCGGCTCCAGGCCATCTCCACCAGTTCCGCCCGCTCGCGCGAGGCGGATTCGGCGGCCTCCACGTCACCGGCGGCAAGGGCTCCCAGTTCGTGCTCGCCCAGTTGCAGGGCCATGTCGAGCAGGGAAAGGCTGTCGGGCATGGCTGCTACCCCTTGCTGGCCTGCCGGATGTCCTCGCGCAGGGCCTGGATGACCTTCTTCCAGTTTTCGCAGGCAGGCAGGAATTCGTATTCCAGCAGGTCGGCCAGCAGGATCCAGTCCTCGTTTTCGAGCACTTCGGTCATTTCGCCAAGCTGGTCGGAAAAACGTTCCACGTTGTCGCTGAAATCCTTGGTGGTGCGCAGCGAGAATTCGTTGCGCAGCACGCCGATCATGCCCATGAAGTCTCGGGTCACTTCCAGCAGGTCCTGGAACATGTCCAGCGCCTCGGCGTCGTCGGCCTGACGGAACAGCCCGGCCACCTGGCGGGCGCCGTCGGTCATCACCTGCACCACCTTGTACAGTTCGCGGGTGATGTTCACGGCCATTTCGCCCACGGGCATGCTGCGGATCTCGACGGAGCGGATGTCGCGCTGCTCGATGTCCTCTGCCTGATGGGGGTAGATTTCCGAAAAGGCCTCGTCATTGACGAGCACGTCAGTCACCACGCGGTTCTCGAGGTAGCTGCCCTCCATCACCTTGACGAGGATTTCTTCGAGATTGGCGAAGTTTTCCAGCTTGATGTCGGCCTGGCGGCCATCGATAACGATCATGGGGTCTCCCTCCTGCATCCCGGCACCGGGAAAATTTGTCACGTCCGACTGCGGTAAAGCAAAAAGCGGACCATGACGCAGGAATGCAGGCAGACACCGCGCCCGGCAGGGCACGCACCGGCGCCGCCCCACGCGGCATGCGGAAGGGAAAGGTCAGCTCGACGGGGAAAGGTGGCCCAGCCAGACCCGCACCAGCGCGCGGTAGGCCGCCGCCAGGGCCAGCACGGAATCAAGCGAGCCGCCCGCCCCCTGTGATTCGCACAGCCACAGGTGCCCCAGCACGTTGAACAGCGCGCTGTTGTCCCACAGGGCCTGCACGCGGCTTACGGTACCGAGGAAGCGCGACTTGGCCATATCCGAGGGGCGCACCCTGAGCAGGCCGCCCTGCTCGCCCATGAGGTGCAGCAGGGCGTCGGCCTGGCGCAGTTCGTCGGCGGCGCGGGCGCGCAGAGCCTCGGAGAGCGCACAGGGGCCGTGCGGTAAAAGAATGGGGCCGGCAGGTCGGGCAGCCGCCGGATCGGCGGGCTGCATCCGGGGCAGGTCAAGAAATTGACGATAAAAATGGCGCTGCAGGCGTATCCAGCGGGTGCGGTCTTCCGCCTCGTGGCCGGACAGCGAGACAAGGTCCATGAACCCGCGCCCGGGCATGACCATGGCCGGGGCGTCTGCGGTTACGGGTTCCGCATCCGCCTCGCGCAGGGTGCGCCATACCCGCGCTTCGCCGTGGGGGGGCGGGGTTGCGCCCGATGTGGCACAGGCGGCGTCTGGCTGCGGCCACTGGCCGGTGGTCAGGTGGGCACGGACCGGGTCGAACGCGGTATCGGCGGAAATGACCCGGCGACAACGCTCGCCGTGCGGGCAGGGTGCGCCGAACGGGCAGGGGTGGCAGTCCAGCGCGGGTTCCAGGCAGCAGCAGTCCTGGCGATAGGGGCCGGTGTCCCACGGCTGGGCCGTGGCCAGAAAGATGGCCAGCACCGGTACGTCCAGCCCGGCGGCCAGATGCATGGTGCCGGTGTCGTTGGTGACCAGCATGCGCGTGTGGCGCAGGGTGGCGGCCAGTTGCGGCAGGCTGGTGGCGCCGATCAGGTCGATGCAGGGCACCGGCCCGGTTGCCCCGGCTTCCTCCGCCAGCGCCGCGCGCAGCCGCTCGCCCAG
>NZ_VRYY01000782.1 GCF_015731765.1 Nitratidesulfovibrio oxamicus | reverse complement strand
GGCGGCAGGCCGAAGTCGGGGATCAGGATGCGGTGCTGGCGCAGCCGCGCGGCATCGGTGCGGGCCACGGTCACGGGGTTGCCCGCAGGGTCGATGCCCGCGAAGAACATGGCCGTGGCCACCGTGCCGGGGGTGGGGATGAAGCACTGCACCTGCCGGGGCGACCAGCCGCGCGCCACCAGCCAGCGGGACAGGGTGCGCATGTCGTCGTCGGTGCAGCCGGGAAAGGCGCTGAGCAGGTAGGGCACCACGTACTGTTCCTTGCACGCCGCCGTGGAATGGTCGGCAAAGGCGGTCAGGAACCGTTCGAACACGGCCAGGCCGGGCTTGCGCATCAGGTCCAGCACGCTGTCGCAGATGTGTTCCGGGGCCACCTTCAACTGGCCGCCGGTGAATTCCATGGTGTAGGCGCGCAGGGCTTCCGCGTCGCGCAGGGCAAGGTCGAAGCGCACCCCGCTGGCCACGCGCACGTGGCGTACGCCGGGGGTGGCGCGCACGGCGCGCAGCAGTTCCACGGCCTCGGACTGGTCCACGGCAAAGCCGGGGC
>NZ_VRYY01000781.1 GCF_015731765.1 Nitratidesulfovibrio oxamicus | reverse complement strand
GTACCGAACGCCACGTGCGCGACCTGTGCGACCGGCTGGCGGCGGAAGGCACGCCCGCGCTGGTGCTGCGCCCGCGCGGAAACGACGCGGGCTGCGTGTGGACCCTGAACCTGCCCGAACCTTCCTGCGGCGCTGGCCCTCTCCGCAATGCTGGTCCTGCCTGCGGGACCGGTCCCCTGCACCTGCCCAATCTGGCCTTCGACCTGCCGCCCGACTTCGGCGCGCTGCTGGAAGTGCTGGCCGAACTGCGCGTGACCCACATCCATGTCCACAATCTGGCGGGCTACCCCCACGCCGCGCCGGAACTGCTGCCGCTCATGGCCCGACTGCTGGAAATCCCCTGCGACGTCACCGCGCACGACCTGTCCGCCCTGTGCCCGCGCATCACCTGCATCGGGCCGGACGGCTATCCCTGCCCCATCGCACTGGACGGAGACGGCGGGGCGACCGTCGGCGCGCCATGGCGCTGCGGGGCGTGCATCGCGGCGGAAACGCCACAGCTGGGCAACACGGACATCGTGCGCTGGCGCGCGGCTTGGGGCGCGTTGCTGGA
>NZ_VRYY01000780.1 GCF_015731765.1 Nitratidesulfovibrio oxamicus | reverse complement strand
CGACGACGGCCACCACGTCCCAGTCCGCGCGCGGCCTGTTCACGTCGCGCCGGGCCGGGTCGCACAGGCGCTGGTGGCGCACCTGCCCGCAATCCATGATCCAGTCGTACAGGACGGAGGATGGCAGGCCGTGGGCCAGCACCCGCTGCACGGCGGCTTCCGCGCGGCCCAGCCATGATTCGGTCACGGCCAGCGCGCACTGCTCGGCGGGCATGATGGCCTGATCGGGCAAATGAGCAAGACCGGGCAAATGGGCAAGACCGGGCAAACGGGAAAGATCGGGCAGGGGGACACCGCCGGGCGCGCCGGACTGCGCGGGCGAAGGGGGATGGCGCGCGCTCATGGCCGGTCCCCCCGGTTTTCCCGATCCCCTCGATCCTCCGAGACGGGGGCCGTTTCCGTGGCGGCGGAAGGAGCAGCGGCGGGCGCAACCCCGTCACCCAGCGCCGCCTGACGCCTCGCCGCGTGCACCACATCCGGCAGGGTCACGGCGAAGAAGCGTTCCGCCGGGGTGTCCAGCGCAAGGTCCGGCTGGCGCCAGTTGCGCCAGTTGC
>NZ_VRYY01000779.1 GCF_015731765.1 Nitratidesulfovibrio oxamicus | reverse complement strand
CCGGCGCCTGGCCGCACGGGCGGCGGCCCGACGCATGGCCGCCACCCTGGGCGAGGCAGTGGGCGACACCGTGGGCTACCGCATGCGCCTGGATACCCGCGTGGGGCCGCGCACCCGCGTGGAAGTGGTGACAGAAGGCGTGCTGACGCGCATGCTCCAGGCGGACCCGGAACTGGCCGACGTGGGCTGCGTGATCTTTGATGAATTTCACGAGCGCAGCCTGCACGCGGACCTTGGCCTGGCGCTGTGCCTGGACTGTCAGGAGGGGCTGCGGCCCGACCTGCGGCTGGTGGTCATGTCGGCCACGCTGGACTGCGGCCCGGTGATCGCGCTGCTGGACGGCTGCCCGGCCATCGAAAGCGCGGGGCGCGCCTTTCCGGTGGATACCCGCCATCTGCCGCCCGTGCGCAACTGGCTGCCCTACGAGACGACTCGGCCCGGCGTGCTGGAGGACGCGGTGGCCGACGCCGTTCGCCGCGCCCTGCACGAGGAGCCGGGCAGCCTGCTGGTGTTCCTGCCGGGGGCCGGGGAAATCCGGCGCACGGCGGAAAGGCT
>NZ_VRYY01000778.1 GCF_015731765.1 Nitratidesulfovibrio oxamicus | reverse complement strand
AGCATGCAACCCGCAGCGCGGCGCATGCCGCCGCCCATGCTCCGGCCCGCGAACATGACGGCGCACAGCGCCCTGCGGCCCGCGCCGCCATCGTGCGGCATGCGCGGCATTTTGCCGGTATATGGCGGCAAGGGTACCCGCATGGCGGCATCTGTCAACCGGGAGAGCATTCGGGCGGGCATTTACGCCCCTCCGGACGTGGCGGACAGCCCGGCAGCACCTTCCGCCCCGGGCACGCCGTCTCCGGTGCCGCGCGGGGTCTGGGCGTAGTAGCGTTCCAGCCCTTCCGCGCCCATGAACCGTTGCAGCATGCGGGGCGGCGATTCCAGCAGGTCGATGATCAGGAAGGCATCCAGCGAGCCGAAGGCGCGGTCCACGTGAAAGGTGGCGATGCGCCCGCCCAGCTTCAGGTAGTGCTTGAACAGGATGGGAATGGTGCGCCCGCCCTCCATGTCGCGCACCAGCGCGCACAGCCCGTTCCAGTCCAGCCCGGCGGGCTCGATGCGCCGCAGGCAGCCTGGCTGGCGCAGCGAAGGCGTGGCGCGACCCCGCACCA
>NZ_VRYY01000777.1 GCF_015731765.1 Nitratidesulfovibrio oxamicus | reverse complement strand
CCAGCGCCCGGATGCGCGCGGCGGCGGGCTGGGCGCGCACGGGGGTGTCGATGTCGAACACCCGCGACAGCACCCGCTCCACGTTGGCGTCGATGCAGGTCACGTCGCGGTTGAAGGCAATGCCCGCAATGGCGCCCGCCGTGTACGGGCCGATGCCCGGCAGGGCGCGGATGGCCTCCGGGTCGTCGGGCAGTTCGCCATCGTGCCGCTCCACCAGGGCTTTCGCCGCCTTGTGCAGGTTGCGCACCCGCGAATAGTAGCCCAGCCCCTCCCATGCCTTCAGCAACTCGTCCTCGCTGGCGGCGGCCACGCTGACAACGTCGGGGAATCGGGTCATCCAGCGCAGAAAGTAGTCCACCCCCCGGTCCATCTGCGTCTGTTGCAGCATCACCTCGGAAATCCACACCGAATACGGCTCGTAGCCGAACCGCCACGGCAGCGGGCGCTTGTGCACGGCAAACCAGCCCAGCAGGGCCGCGGCAAAGGTTTCCGCAAAGGCGGCGGTGGGCAGTTCGCGGGGCTGGCCGGTGTCGGCGGTGTCGGCGGCGCGGGCGCGG
>NZ_VRYY01000776.1 GCF_015731765.1 Nitratidesulfovibrio oxamicus | reverse complement strand
CCGGACCGGGTCGCCGGACCGGGTCGCCCGGAGGCTCCCCCGGCAGGCCGCCCCGGCGGACAGGGTCCAGACCTTGCTCGGGGCAAGTCCGGGCCCGTCCGCATCACCGCGCGCAACGTCCCACAACGTCGCGCACGGGGTTGCCGTGCAGCCGACCCACGACGGCTTCACGGCGTGTCACCCGTTCGTCCCGCTACGTCAGCAACCTGCACAGTTGCGGCATGTTCCCGTCGCCGCGCCCATGCACAGCCGCATGCGGGCCGCCGGGGCGATGGCCCGGCTGGACGATCACGAGCCCGTCGGAACGGGTGACCATGTCACGGATATAACCACGCCGGGCGAATTCCTGCAACAGCGGCAGGATATCCCGCCCCTTACTCCCGGGTGCCAGTGTCCGCAGGCGTTGCGGATCGATCAGGCAGGTTTCGCGCAGGTTCCAGGCCACGCCCAGCAGCCACTTGCCCACGCCGTCCCGGCCCAGCGCGGCCCGGTCGGCGATGAAGCGTGCAACGCCCGGCGCCTCGCGCAGGGCCTCGAACGGCTCGGGGCCGAACTCGATG
>NZ_VRYY01000775.1 GCF_015731765.1 Nitratidesulfovibrio oxamicus | reverse complement strand
TGCACCGTTTGGGGTTGCGCTGGCGCGCCCCCCTGCCCCGCAGCGACCCGCAGGCCGCCAATGCAGCCCGCGCCCTGCCCGCCGGGGTGTTCGGCGCATCCGCCCAGCAACTCAACGTGCTGGCCTGCACCCTGCTGGCCTCGTTCCTGTCCGAAGGCAGCGTCACCGCGCTGTACTATGCGGAACGGCTGATGGAATTCCCGCTGGGGGTGTTCGGCGTGGCCGTGGGCGTGGCCGCCCTGCCCGCCCTTTCCGCACAGGCCGGACAACCGGCCAAATCCGGCCCGTCCGGCCCAACTGGCTCAACTGGCCCAACTGGCTCATGCGGCACCGTGCCGCCGCATGATGCATTTCGCCGGGTGCTGGGCGATGCCCTGCGCCTTTCCCTGTTCATCAGCCTTCCCTCGGCCCTGGGCCTTGTCGCCGTGGGCGCGCCGCTGGTGGCCCTGCTGTTCGGGCACGGGGCCTTCGACCGTCAGGCCGTGGACGCCACGGTGGCGGCGCTGCTGGCCTATGCGCCCGGCATCCCCGCCTTTGCCGTCACCCGTCCGCTGCTTGCCGCCT
>NZ_VRYY01000774.1 GCF_015731765.1 Nitratidesulfovibrio oxamicus | reverse complement strand
CCTTCTCGCGGGCCCTCCCGGCGCGTGGCTGCTGCCCGCATGCAGGCTGCTGCGCAAGCACGACGTGCGCACCGTGCTGCTGCCCTCCATCAGCGCAGCCGACCTTGCCACGGTCCGGCAGGGCGGCGACCTGCCCTACCTGCGCTTTGCGCTGGCCTGCGCGGACGAGGTGGTCCGGGGTTCCGAATCGGGCTGCGACGCACAGGTGCTGCACCTCATGGGTGCAACCAGCCATTTCGTACCGCGCGCCGTTCTGCCCGCGCCCGCGCCCGGCGACTTCCGGCGGCAGCACGGCCTTGCGCCGGATATCCCGCTGCTGGTCGCCGTGTCCGACTTCCTGCCGGAGAGCGCCCAGCCCGATTTGCTCGACATGCTGAACAGGCTGGCGCACGACGACGGGCAGTGGCAACTGGCCATCATCGGAGGCCCGACCGGTGACGGCCCCGATGACGGCCCCGACGGCGGCGTGTCCAGCCCCGCCACTGCCGACCCGCGCATGCATCTGCTGGGGCCGCTGCCCCGCCCGCAGGTGCAGTCCGCCCTGCGTGACGCCGACATCCTGCTGCT
>NZ_VRYY01000783.1 GCF_015731765.1 Nitratidesulfovibrio oxamicus | reverse complement strand
CCCGCCGTGCCCGGACGCGCGGCAACGCCCACGCTGCATGGCGGCCCGTCGCCACCCCGCCTCCATCCCCGACATGGCGGGTCCCCCCAAGGGTGGCGGGCCGACCGCGAAGGCGCGGGGGGCATAGGACATGCCCCCCCGCCTTCGTCCTTTCAGGGCGATGAAAAACGGCGCGCTTCCCGTGGGAGGCGCGCCGTTCCGTTGTCGTGCGGATTGCGGAGCGTGATGGTGCCCGGGCGGATGTCGGGGGCGGCCGGAGCCCGGACCGGGAACGAAACGGGCAGGGGGACCAGGTCCGCTACACGTCGAACAGCATCTCCAGGTCCTCGCGCGTCAGCGATTTCCAGGCTTCCTGGCCGGGGATGATGGCTTCGGCCACGCCGCGCTTCATGTCCTGCAGCTTCAGGATCTTTTCTTCCACCGTGTTTTCGCAGATCAGCTTGTAGCTGAACACCTGGCGGGTCTGGCCGATGCGGTGCGTGCGGTCGGTGGCCTGGCTTTCCACGGCGGGGTTCCACCACGGGTCGTAGTGGATGACGTAGTCGGCCGAGGTCAGGTTAAGGCCCGTGCCGCCCGCCTTCAGTGAAATGAGGAAGATGGGAATCTCGGGCGTGTTGTTGAAGCGGTCCACCTGCTCGAAGCGGTCCTTGCTGGTGCCGTCCAGGTAGCAGAAGGGAATGGCGTTGATCTGCAGCCACGAGCGGATGATGTGCAGCATCTGCACGAACTGCGAGAACACCAGCACCTTGTGGCCTTCCTCCACGATGTCGGTGATCATGTCCTTGAAGGCGTCGAACTTGCCGGAGGGCAGGTTGGTGGTCAGCCCCGGCATGTCCAGTTTCAGCAGGCGCGGGTGGCAGCAGATCTGGCGCAGCTTGAGCAGCGCGTCCAGGATGGACATCTGGCTCTTGGCGATGCCCTTCTCGTCCACGTCGGCCATCACCTGTTCCTTCAGCTTGCGGGCAAGGGCGGTGTACAGTTCCGCCTGCTCTTCGGCCAGGGCGCAGTAGTAGGTGTTCTCGATCTTGGGGGGCAGGTCTTTCGCCACCTCGGACTTGGTGCGCCGCAGGATGAACGGGCGCACGCGAGTGCGCAGGTAGTCCAGGGTTTCGCTGTCGCCGTCCTTGATGGGCTTGATGATGCCCCGCTGGAAGGCGTGCTGCGATCCCAGGAAGCCCGGCATCAGGAACTCGAACAGCGACCACAGCTCGAACAGGTTGTTCTCGATGGGCGTGCCCGACAGGCACAGTCGCATGCGGGCGTTGATGCGCCGCACGGAACGCGCCGTGATGGTATTGGGGTTCTTGATGTTCTGCGCTTCGTCCAGGATGATCGAGTTGAACTCGTGCTCCTGCAACTCTTCAAGGTCGCGCCGCAACAGGGCGTAGGTGGTGACCACCAGGTCCGATTCGTCGATGCGGCGGAACATGCCCTCGCGCCGGGTGCCGTAGATGATCAGGCGGCGCAGCTCGGGCACGAATTTCTGGGCTTCACGGTCCCAGTTGGGCAGCACCGAGGTGGGCACCACGATCAGGTTGGGTCCCACCGCCCCGCGCTCCACCATGTGCTGGATGAACGACAGGGTCTGGATGGTCTTGCCGAGGCCCATTTCGTCGGCAAGGATGCCGCCGAAGCCGTATTCACGCAGGAAGTTGAGGTACGACAGCCCCTGCTGCTGGTAGCCGCGCAGTGACGCCGTAAGCCCCCTGGGCGGATCGATGGGCCGTATCTCGCGGAAGTTGCGGATCTTGTCGCGCAGGCTGTTCCAGAACGGGTCGGTCTGGGCGTCGGGCAGGTCGTCCAGCAGGCTGTCCAGCACCGGGGCCTCGAACTGCTGGAACTGCTTCTGCGGGGGCTTTTCCGGGTCCAGCCCAAGGGCCTGCAACTTGTGGGCGATGCGCTTCAGCCAGGCTTCGGGCAGGCTGGTGTACGAGCCGTCCTTCAGCTGCACGTAACGCTTGCCCTGGGCCCACGCCTTCCAGATCTTGTCGATGGGCACCTTCTGGCCGTCGTATTCCACGGTGATGTCGAGGGAGAACCACTTGTCTTCCTCGCTCGTTTCCACCTTGGCCGTGATGACGGGCTGCGACAGGCGCACCTTGTAGCGCGACAGGGCCTTTTCGCCGTACACGCGGTACAGTTCCACCAGCTTGGGATAGGCGTCGAGCAGGAAGTTGATGGCCTCTTCCGGTTCCAGGAACCACATGCGGTTGCTGCGCGGCTGAAAGCGCATTTCGGCCAGCAGTGCGGTAAGCGATGCCTCTTCTTCCTGGTGGCGGCGGATGAGGCAGGTGTGGCCGTCGATGGTGTAGCTGCCGGTCTGGAAGTCGGGGTTGGGGCCGGGCAGGTAGAATTCGCCGTGCACCGTCTCGTAGATGTTCTGGATTTCCAGCGTCAGCAGGCTGCCTTCCTCGTCCAGGAACAGCTTGGGGTTGTACGTGGCCGGCTGGAAGATGGGTTCCATGTGCTTCAGGAACTCTTCCTGCCCGTACAGGTCGCTGGTGGGCAGCTTGGTCCACACCCGGTCGAGGAACTCGGAAATGTCTTCCTGCGGGATCATCGGGGGCTGGCGCACAAGGTCCTGCACCAGTTGCGAGTTCAGGCTGGTGTGCACGGGGTAGAAACCCTTGTTCCAGCACACCCACAGCGGCATCTGGCCGTGAAAGGTCACCTCGCTGCCGATGATGGAGAACGGCTGCTTGCCCTCGCGGTGCAGCATCACGTCGAACGACAGCCCGTCGTCGGTGAGTTGCGGCTTCAGCTTCAGGCGCATGGAGGTGCGCTCGATGCGGCAGGGCTGGTCGGTGTCGCCCCAGAACAGGTAGTATTCGTTGCGGATGGCCCACAGGAACCAGGTCAGCAGGCCGTCCGGCACCTCTATGCGGTGCCCGTAGTAGTCCACGATCTGGCCGATCTGCTGCGCAACCTGCGCCAGCTGGGGCGAAAGTTCGCACCAGTCGGGGTTGCGCAGGATCTGTTCCAGCGTGATTTCATTGTGCACCGTGGACAGGCCCGACTTGTTCTGGCGGCCCCGGAACAGCGAAACCAGCAGACGCCCCGGTTCGGGGTGAAAGCGGAAGATCAGGTAGTGCTGGCCCGCCTCCGGCTCTATGGCGGTGGAAAAGAAGGCACGGAAATTCTGCCGCCATTCGGTCTTGGGCCGGGCGGGTTCCTCGCCGCCGGAGCGCGTTTCCAGCGACGACAGCATCTTGAGGGCGGTGGCCCCCACGTGTCTGCACACGCCGGAAAACGAGTCCGGGCAATTGCAATGGTAGGCGGTGGTGCCTTCGCCAAGGCTGATGGACAGCTTGGGCGAATATATCTGGAAGTCTTCCCCCTGGATGCTTCCTTCAACTTCCCAATAGCCGTCGGCCTTCTTCAGGCTCAATTTCTGGACGCCGCCTTCGGCGAGGATGTCCTGCGATCCGTCCAGGATGTATTCCGGGATGGAATCATGGACGAAGTCCTGCAGGAGCGAACGGACGGATTGCTCCTCGTTCAGTTCCATATGTTCGTGTGCTCCTCTGGAGTCGCAACCGGAGGGGAGGCGCGCATGCCGGTGCGGGCGGGGCGCGCTTCGAATTTGACCCCCCGTACGAAGCGCAATTGACTAGTTTAGTCCAAAATTGCGCCATTATCAATAGCAGGGGCGTTTGCTCACGGCGCGGGACAATGTTATCCAACGCGCTCGGGCAGGGTCCGGCGCGCCACGCGCGGGAATGCGCCCATGCTATCGTGAAATCATACCCCATCCACGGGAATAGGCAATAGCCGGAGGCAATCGCATGAACCGCACCGTTCCGCCCGTGCCGCGCGCCGCGCGCCCAGGCCTGTACCTTCTGATGCTTCTGCTGTGCCTGCTGCTGGCCGCCTGCGGCGACTCCGCCCCCCGGGGCGGCAAGGACGGGGACGGGGGCAGGAACGGCACCACGGGCGTAAACGCCACCGCCGCCGGGGGCAACTCCACCCCGGTCCGGGGAGGGCAGGTCGCCGCGCCAGCGCCCGGAGAACCGGTCACCGGTGACCGTATCATCCTCGGCACCATTGGCGAACCGTCCAACCTGCTGCCCTTCATCGCGTCCGACGCCTCGTCGCACGAGGTCAGCGACCAGATATTCGTGGCCGCGCTGCGCTACGACAAGGACCTGAACATCGAGAAGTGGGCCGCCGCCTCGTACGAAGTGCTGGAAAACGGCACCCTGCTGCGCTTCACCCTGCGCGACGACATCCGCTGGGAGGACGGCAAGCCCCTGACCGCCGACGACGTGGAGTTCACCTACAAGCTGATGGTGGACCCCAAGACCCCCACCCCCTACGCAGAGGACTACCTGGCCATCAAGGAATTCCGCAAGACGGGGCCGCTGTCGTTCGAGGTGCGCTACGCCAAGCCCTTTGCCCGTTCGCTGATCACCTGGATGCACGGGATCATGCCGAAGCACCTGCTGGAAGGGCAGGACCTGATGAGCACGCCCTTCTCGCGCAAGCCCGTGGGCGCCGGGCCTTACCGGCTGAAGGAATGGGAGGCGGGCACCCGCCTGACGCTTGAGGCCAGCCCCGGCTATTTCCTGGGCCGTCCGTACATCGACGAGGTAGTCTACCGGGTCATCCCCGACCTTTCCACCATGTTCCTGGAACTGAAGGCCCAGCGCCTGGACATGATGAGCCTGAGCCCGCAGCAGTACCTGCACCAGACCAACGGGGCCGAATGGGACATGGCCTGGCGCAAGTTCCAGTACCTGTCCTTCGGCTACAGTTATCTTGGCTACAACCTTGCGTTGCCCATGTTCAAGGATGTGAAGGTGCGCCAGGCGCTTACCTGCGCCATCGACCGCAAGGCGCTGGTGGCCGGGGTGCTGCTGGGGCAGGGCATGCCTACCGTGGGTCCGTACAAGCCGGGCACCTGGGTATACAATGACAAAATTGATGATTACCCGTATGATCCTGCCAAGGCCAGGGAACTGCTGGCCCAGGCAGGCTGGGCCGACACCAACGGCGACGGCCTTCTGGACAAGGACGGCGCGCCCTTCGCGTTCACCATCCTGACAAACCAGGGCAACGACCAGCGCATCAAGGCCGCCACCATTATCCAGAGCCAGCTCAAGTCCGTGGGCATCGACGTGAAGATACGCACGGTGGAGTGGGCGGCCTTCATCAAGGAATTCGTGGACAAGGGGCGCTTCGACGCCGTGCTGCTGGGCTGGAACATCCTGCAAGACCCCGACCTGTACGACGTGTGGCATTCGTCCAAGGCGGTGCCCGGCGGGCTGAACTTCGTGGGCTACAAGAACCCGGAGGTGGACGACCTGCTGGAACGCGCCCGCTCCACCTTCGACCAGGCCGAGCGCAAGAAGCTGTACGACCGGTTCCAGGAAATCCTGCACCGCGACCAGCCTTACTGCTTCCTGTACACGCCGTATTCGCTTCCCATCGTCAGTTCCCGTTTCCAGGGGCTGGAACCCGCTCCGGCAGGGCTGACCCACAATTTCACCCGCTGGTGGACCCCGAAGGAGCAGCAGCGGTACCGCATGCAGCAGCAATAGCTTGATTCCGGAGCCTTTTCCGGAAACAGCCCGTAGAGTATATTCAACTTCCTCCACCGCACCCGGCCCCGCCGCCGGGTGCGCGCGATTTCGCGGCAGTGACCGGCGGGGACCACACAGCCAACTCCGGCCATGGCGCTGCCCGTCCTGGCCGACGCACACGGGCCAGAACCGCATGATCCGCATCCAGGATGTTCTCGACAAGGTGGCGTCGGTCAACAAGAACGCCGACCTTGCCCTCATACAGAAGGCCTATGTGTACGCGGCCGCCGCGCACGCCGGACAGACGCGCCTTTCGGGCGAGCCGTACCTGTCGCACCCGCTGACGGTGGCCTATTCGCTGGCCGAAATGCGCTTTGACGAGGCTGCCATAGCCGCCGGGCTGCTCCACGACACGGTGGAAGACACCACCGTGAGCATCGAGGACATCGACACCCTGTTCGGCGAGGAAGTGGCCGACGTGGTGGATGGCGTCACCAAGATCAGCCAGATGACCTTCGAGAGCAAGGAAGAGGCCCAGGCAGAGAACATCCGCAAGATGATCCTGGCCATGGCGCACGACATCCGGGTGCTCATCGTCAAGCTGGCCGACCGCCTGCACAACATGCGCACCCTGGGTTTCCAGAAGTCGCACAAGCAGAAGCTGATCGCCCAGGAAACCATGGACATCTACGCCCCGCTTGCCAACCGGCTGGGGCTGCACCGCATCAAGCTGGAGCTCGAGGACCTGAGCTTCCGCTACCTGAAGCCCGACGTCTACGCCCAGATCGACGAATGGCTGGACACCAACCAGGTGGTGGAAAGCCACTACATCGAGCGGGTCATCACCCGCATCCGCGAGATACTGGAGAAGAACGAGATCAAGGGCGAGGTGCGCGGGCGCATCAAGCACAAGTACAGCATTTACAAGAAGATGGTGCAGCAGGACCTGACGCTGGACGACATGCACGACATCATCGCCTTCCGGGTGATCGTGGATGACCTGCGCGACTGCTACGCCGTGCTCGGCCTGATGCACGCCCAGTGGAAGCCGGTGCACGGGCGGTTCAAGGACTACATTTCCATGCCCAAGGCCAACGGGTACCGCAGCCTGCACACCACGGTCATCGGGCCGGAAGGCGAGCGCATGGAAATCCAGATCCGCACGGAGGAAATGCACCGCCTGGCGGAACACGGCGTGGCCTCGCACTGGCTGTACAAGGAAGGCGGGCGGGTGAACCCGCGCGACCTCGAGCAGTTCACCTGGCTGCACGAGATCCTGGACCGTCAGAAGATGGAGACCGACTCCAAGGAGTTCATGCAGTCGCTGCGCCTCGACCTGTTCAAGGACGAGGTGTACGTGTTCACCCCGCGCGGTGACGTGAAGGAACTGCCCGAAGGGGCAACCCCCATAGATTTCGCCTATCTGATCCATACAGAGGTGGGCAACCACTGTGCCGGGGCCAAGGTCAACGGCAAACTGGTGCCTCTTGGCACCGCCCTGAAAAGCGGCGACACCATAGAGGTCATCACCGACAACAGCCGCCGCCCCAGCCGCGACTGGCTGAAGTTCGTCAAGACGGCCAAGGCCCGCAGCCGCATCCAGCACTACATCCGCACCGAGGAGCGCGAACGGTCCATCACGCTGGGGCGCGAGATGCTGGAAAAGGAAGGGCGGCGCATGGGCATCAACATCGCCAAGGCCCTGCGAGACGGTGACCTGCTGCCCGTGATCAAGGAGCTTTCGTTGGGCAGCGTGGAGGACCTGCTGTCCAACGTGGGCTACGCCCGCTACACCCCCAAGAAGGTGCTGAAGCGCCTGCTGCCCAAGGACGAGGAGGCCGCGGCGGAAGAAGCCGCCAAGGCAGCCGAGGCCAGCGCCGCCAGCGCCGCCACGCGCGAGGCCAACCGCAGGGCGGACAGCGTGAGCATCAAGGGGGTGGACGACATCCTGGTGCGCTTCGCCCGTTGCTGCAACCCGCTGCCGGGCGACCCCATCATCGGCTTCATCAGCCGGGGGCGCGGGGTGACGGTGCATACGTCCGACTGTGCCAACGTGCAGACCATGGAGCCGGAACGGCTCATCTCGGTGTTCTGGGACGGGCAGGAGGACAAGCCCTACCCGGCGCGCATCCACCTGGTGTGCCGCAACGAAAAGGGCGTGCTGGCCCAGATTACCGCGCTGCTGGCCGAAGAGAACGTCAATATCGACTCCGGCAACATGCGCTCCATGGTGGACGGCAAGTCGGAAGTGGACTTTACCGTGGAGGTGCGCGACGTGGCGCACCTGTACCGGGCGCTGGACAAGCTGCGCAAGCTGCCCACGGTGGTGGAGGTGCTGCGCTCCACCTCGACCATGGAATAAAGGGAATAAGGGGAATAAGGGGCGGATGCGGAAGTCGGGAAGCCCCGCGCGAACACCTCCCACATTTCACGCAGCATGCGCGACAAAAGAGGGGCCTCCTTGCGGAGGCCCCTTTTGCTGGCGCTTGTGAGTGGAGAGGCTGGCCGTTTCCCTTGGGTGTGTGCCCGCGGCCCCGGCGTGGTCTGGAAGTCTTGTCGGGATTGACGGTGTCCTTGTCTTTCCCCTGCGTGCTACGTGCCCAACAGGTTCAACGCGAGACGGGGCAGCGAGTTGGCCTGTGAAAGCATGGCCACTGCCGACTGGGACAGAATCTGCTGGCGCACAAATTCGGTCATTTCCATCGACACGTCCACGTCCGATATGCGTGATTCGGCGGCCTGAAGGTTTTCGGCCTGGATCTGCAGGTTGCTGATGGTGTTTTCCAGACGGTTCTGGAGGGCGCCGAGCGAGGCGCGGATCTTGTCCTTGGAGATGATGGCGTTGGTCAGGCCTTCCAGGGCCGCCTGCGCCGCAGACTGGGTGGAGATGGACTTGCCCTTGCCGTCGGCGGCCTGGGCACCCACGCCAAGGGCGGACGCGGTCGCGTTGCCGATCTTGATGTAGTAGTAATCTTCCGCGCAGTCGTTGGCCGAACCGAAGTGCACCTTGAGCTTGCCGGAGGCTTCGATGCCCGAGCCGTCGTGAGCACCGGAAAGGTGCCCGTTCAGCAGGTGCACGCCGTTGAAGTCGGTGGAATTGGCGATTCGGGTGATTTCCGAGGCCATGGCCTGGTATTCCGAATCGATGATCAGGCGCTGGTCCGAGGTGTAGGTGCCGGTGGCAGCCTGTTCGGCCAGTTCCTTCATGCGGATCAGCTTTTCGTCGATGACGCCAAGGGCGCCGTCGGCGGTCTGGATCAGCGAGATGGCGTCGTTGGCGTTGCGCGCGCCCTGATTGAGCGACGCGATGTCGGCACGCATCAATTCGCGGATGGCGAGACCGGCGGCGTCGTCGGCAGCGGTGCCCACGCGCAGGCCCGATGAAAGCCGACGCACCGAAGTGGCGAGCTTGCCGTACGACAGGCTCAGGTTGTTGGTGGCGTTCATCGCCATCAAGTTGTGATTGATAACCAGTGACATGACCATTCCTCCTTGAATGTGTCGTCACGACTTCCCTTGCCAGATCGGGGGACGCGGCCTTGCGCCTGTGGCGCGGAAATCACCTCCGGTTGGCCGTAGATTCTCCCCTCCCCACTCGCTGGTCGTATCGGCGGCTATAAAAGACACTTTAGGGTTGGCCGGGCGTTTTTTTCATTTTTCTTGCCGTTTTCTCGTATCTTTTTGAAATTGAAGTTGTTTTTTTGGCGTTATTTTTGCGTGAGCGGCTTGGTGAAAGGTGAAGGGGCAGGCACATGCCCGGCATTGCCGACGGCATGGCCCGTCCTCCTGCACGGGGGCGCGCCAACGCCTGCCATGACAATGCCCGCGTGCCCTTGGCCAAGCGCAGCAAGGCCCGCGCGGCGGGTGCCGAACGGGCCGGGGCGGACAGGGGAGCGAGGCGCGCGGTTACTTCAGGAATTCGGCCAGCGCGCCGTTGCGTTCCTTCAGCAGGCGCAGGGTCTGTTCCTGCTGGCGCAGGCGGCGCACGGCCCGCAACGAAAGCCACGTGCCCAGCACCAGCAGGGCAAGGTTCAGCGCGCCCACCGGCAGCAGGAAGTGCAGCACGTCTTCGGTGTCGTAGTAGCGAGAGGTGGCGATGAGAAAGGTGGTCAGCGACATGGGCAACGCCACGATGGCAATGCCCGTGCGCAGCGCGGCCAGCGAGGTGCGCTTTTCCGCCAGCACCAGTTGCGCTTCGTTGATGATGATGGGGGCGGGCGGCGGCGGGCAGGTCGGTTCGTCGTGGTCAACCGGTGGTGCCGGGGCAACGGCCTGAAAGTCCATTGGGGCAGGCTGGAGGGAAGGGGGTGCGGGTTGGCCCGTGGGCACGCTGGCTGGCGACGCGGCGTGTTCGCCGGTTCGACCGGACTGGCCGGATTGCCCCGGTTGAGGGGATTGGGCGGGTTGGCCGGGTTGGGCGGGTTGGGTCATGGTGGGTCCGGCGGGTGCAGGGGTGGCGTAGGAAAGGGGGCTGGGCGATGGGCTGCAAGGTCAGGGACGGGAGGTCTTGCCCACGCTCACGTCGTACTGGCCGCGCGAGCGCACGACACAACCCGGTGCCAGCACAAGGGCCAGAGCCAGCGCGCAGACCAGCACCAGTCGAGCCCGATGCGCAAGGCGTCCGGTTTCCCCGGCTCCGTGGCATGGGCCGAGGGACGATTCCGGAGCGGTGCCGGACGCACGGCCAACCATGCGGCCAAACACGCGCCCAGGCATGCAGGGGGATGTGGGCAGGGTTGCCATGAAAGACCTCTGGCCGTTGCGGTGAATGTTGTGACAATCGGATAGTAGCGCGCGTGGCAAAAATGGCAACCTCGCGAGTGGCCCGGCAGTGGCGGGTCCGGCAGCCCCCCCGGCCACCCGGTGGCGGGCAGGCCTTTCCTCGTCCCAAGCGCCCTTACCGCCCGGCGTAGCGGATGCGGTAGATGGCCCCGGCATAGTCGTCAGCCACCAGCAGCGAGCCGTCCGGAAGCATCAGCAGGGCGGCGGGCCTGCCCCAGGGGGCTCCGCCGCGCAGCCAGCCCTCGGCAAAGGGGGCGTAGGACACGGCGCGCCCCCCTTCCAGCCGCACCAGGCTCACCCGGTAGCCGATGCGCGCGGAGCGGTTCCATGAGCCGTGCTCCGCGATGAACACCTGCCCGCGATACTCGGCGGGGAACTGCCGCCCGGTGTAGAAGACCATCCCCAGCGAGGCCACGTGCGGCCCCAGGTTGCGGGCCGGGGGCGTGGCGGCGGCGCAGGCGCCAAGGTCGCCGTACTCCGGATCGGCAATGGTGCCGCCGTGGCAGTACGGAAAGCCGAAGTCCAGCCCCGCCACGGGGGCGTGGTTCAGTTCGTCGGGTGGCAGGTCGTCGCCCAGCCAGTCGCGCCCGTTGTCGGTGAACCACAGCTCGCGGGTTTCCGGATGCCAGTCGAACCCCACGGTGTTGCGCACCCCGCGCGCGAACATTTCTTCGCCGGTGCCGTCGGGCCGCATGCGCAGGATGACCCCGTGGCGCGGCCCGGTGCGGCAGGCGTTGCACGGCGCGCCCACGGGCACGTACAGCAGGCCGTCCGGCCCGAAACCCAGGACCTT
>NZ_VRYY01000772.1 GCF_015731765.1 Nitratidesulfovibrio oxamicus | reverse complement strand
GGGGCGGGCATGTCCAGCCCGCAGGGCAAGCCGGAGAGACCGGGCAACCCGCGCCGGACACCTGCAGTGCGGAACGCGATTCGCCGCGCACGCGCGGCGTCGTCACCTCCGTCCGGCTGGCCAGCCTGCTCGCCGTGGCCGTGCCCGTGCTGTACGTGGCGGTGTACGCCCCCCAAGGCATGGACACCACCGACTTCGGCTTCTTCTACGGGCATGCCTGGCGCATCCTGCTGGGCGAGGTGCCCTACCGCGACTTCTTCTACGTCAAGCCGCCGCTTTCGCTGTACTGGCACGCCTTCTGGCTGTGGCTGACGCCGGAGCGGGTTTCCGTGCTGGCGGGCAGGGCCGGGTTCTACGCCGAGATGCTGGCCGCATCGTGGCTGGGCGCGCTGTATCTTGCCCGCGCCGTGGACCTGCGCCGCCTGGGCGTGCCCCTGCCGCTGCTGGCAACGCTGGGCTTCGTGTGGTCGGTGCATGCCTTTCCGCCCATGCCGTGGCACACGGTGGAAGGGGTGCTGTTCGGCGCCGGGGCGCTGTACGCCGTGGTGGCCGGGCACCCGCTGCTGGCCGGG
>NZ_VRYY01000771.1 GCF_015731765.1 Nitratidesulfovibrio oxamicus | reverse complement strand
CCGGATGCCCCTCTTGCCGCCCCGCGCGCCGTGGTGGCCCTTTCCGTGGCGCCACCGGCCCCTGCCGCGCTGGCCGTACCCGACGACCTACCTCTGGGCGAACTGCGCCTGCCGCCGGGCTTCACGGTGGAACTGTACGCCCGGGTGCCCAACGCCCGGCAGATGGCCCTTGGCACGCGCACCCTGTTCGTGGGTTCCCTGCGCGCGGGCATGGTGCATGCCCTTCCCCTGGACGACACGCTGCGCCCCCTGCGCGTGCTGCGGCTTGCGGAAGGGCTGTCGCTGCCCGCCGGGGTGGCCTTTCACGAGGGGGCGTTGTACGTGTCCGCCGTGTCGCGCCTGCTGCGCTACGACCGGGTGGAGGAATGGGCGCACGCCCGGACCGGCATCGCGCCTTACGGGCTTGTTCCCGCTTCATCCGGCCCCACTCCACCGACCTCTTCCCCGGCCCCCTCCCCGGTCACCGTGCGCGCCGACCTGCCGTCGGCGACGCACCACGGCGCCAAGGTCCTGGGTTTCGGGCCGGACGGCCTGCTGTACGTGCCCGTGGGCGCGCCGTGCAACGCCTGCCG
>NZ_VRYY01000770.1 GCF_015731765.1 Nitratidesulfovibrio oxamicus | reverse complement strand
GCGGCATGGCGGCCCATGACGTTTCGGCGCGCACCGCTTCCACAAGGTCGGAAAGGCTGGCCGCGCCGCGTCCTGCCATGCGCACGGCGGGCGGCACGCCAAGGGCCGCGAGGCCGGTGGCGGTGATGCCATCCAGTGGACGGGGTTGACGGGGCAAACGGGACTGATTGGGCGCCTTGGCCCGCGCTGCCGATTCCACGGACTGGAGCGCCCGGGCCGCCGTGGCGGCAAGGCTGTCGTGGGACGGTGTGGCGTGTCTGGCTGCGGACTGCATGTGTGGCCTTCCTTCCGGGGGATAGATCCCGTGTACCGGCTTGATCGGCGGCAACGGGGGAAACTTTAGCGTGGCCGGTGCATGGCGGGTAATTCCGGCATCCGGGACGGCGAAGGCCCGCCCCTTGCGGGAGCGGGCCTTCGAAGCAGGGCATGCGGATGGTGGCTATTTCACGAAGGGCAGCAGCTTGCCGACGCGCGCGGGGCGAACGGACTGTGCGCCGGGCGGGGGAGCGTCGGGCGTCAGATCGCCGCCCGCTCCAAGGCTGGCGGCGCGTCCCGTCCTGCCGGCAAGGTCGGC
>NZ_VRYY01000769.1 GCF_015731765.1 Nitratidesulfovibrio oxamicus | reverse complement strand
GGGGCCGCGTGATGCGCGTCGTCCACTTCGCCGTCACCCCGCTGGCGGGCGCGCCGTTGCGCCTTGTGCGGGCGCTGAACGCCCACCTGCCCGGCTGCGCGGCCCGGTTGGTGGACCTGACGCGCTACGGCAGCGAGGACTTCGGGCAGGACGTGGTGTTCGACGAAACGCCCGACCTTGCCCGCGAACTGGCGGAAGCAGCCGACATCCTGCACTTCCACAATTATCTGGACCTGGATTCGCGCCACTTCGCGCCCATCGATTTCCGGGCGCTGGCGGAAAAGGGCACGCTTGCAATCCGCCAGTTCCACAGCGAGCCTGGTCTGGTGGCGGGGCGCATGGGCATCACCCCCGCCGCGCTGCTGGCCCAGCCCATTCCCGCGCTGGTGGTGGGGCAGTTCCAGGAACGCTGCTACCCCCGCGCGCTGGTGGTGCCCAACCCCCTGCCCATCCACGACGCGGACCACCTGCCGCACGACCCGGCCCTGCACGGCCCGCTGCGCCACGACGTGTTCCTGTCGCCCACCCGGCTGCATTCGGCCTGGGCCGACCGCTGGAACACCAAGGCCCGGCCAGA
>NZ_VRYY01000768.1 GCF_015731765.1 Nitratidesulfovibrio oxamicus | reverse complement strand
GGGTAGCGGCGCGGCGGCGTCCGCGCCATGATCAAGGCGCAGGGCGGCTTCCAGCGCCGCGTCAGGCGCCACGGAAAGGGACCGGGCCACCGCGTCGACCCTAACGGCACCGGGGGCGGCGCCCTTCACCGCGCGCACGTCACGCACCAGGGCCACCATGATACGGGCGTGGGCGGCGTTGCGCTGCCAGCTTTTCACCGCCACCAGCGTGGCGGCCTCGGCCAGGGTGCGTTCCGGCACCTGATGCGCCGGGTGGTCGCGCCGGATGATCAGGTGCGCGCTGGGGCCGTCCTCTGCATGCAGCCACCAGTCGAAGGGCGAGGCGATGCGCAGCAGTTCCGCGTTGCCTTCGGCGCACCGCCCCCGCAGCAGCAGGAAGCCGTCGGAACTGCGAAAGCGCTGCACGTCGCTGCCGGTTCCGGCATCGCGGGGCTGCCTGCGGGAATCCGAGACGGCCTTGCCCCCCTTGCCCTGCCTGGCCGGGGGTGCGGGGGTGAACCGGGCCTGCACTGGCGGCAGTCCTCCGCCGGGAGGCATGGCAGCGCCCTGCTCGGCGGCGGCAAGGTCGCGGGCGACTTCC
>NZ_VRYY01000773.1 GCF_015731765.1 Nitratidesulfovibrio oxamicus | reverse complement strand
CGCGCTGGGCGCCATGAACGGCGCGGGCCTTCCGGCGGTGCCTCCGGCGGTGCTGGTACAGGCGTCGGCGGTGGGGTATTATGGCGCCTGGCCCGACATGGCCACAGCCCCCCGCTGCGGCGAAGGCGACCCGCCGGGGGCCGGATTTCTTGCGGAAACCTGCGCCCGATGGGAAGCGTCGTCCGCCCCGGCACAGACCATGGGCGTGCGGCGCTGCATCATCCGCAGCGGTGTGGTGCTGGGGGCCGGGGGCGCGCTGGCGCACATGCTGCCCGCGTTCAAGGCCTGGCTGGGCGGCCCGCTGGGCAGCGGCAGGCAGCCGTTCCCGTGGGTGCACCTGGCGGACGAGGTGGGAGCCATCCTGCATCTGCTGGATACCCCGTCCTGTTCCGGCCCGTACAATCTTGCCGCGCCGCAGGCCGTGGACAATGCCGCGTTCACGGCGGAACTGAACCGCGCCGTGGGACGCCCGTCCTGGCTGCCCGCGCCGCCCGCGCCCGCCTTTGCCCTGCGCCTGGCCCTGGGCGAACTGGCGGAAGAAGCCCTGCTGGCCGGTCAGGTGGCCCCGCCGGACCGCCTGACCGATTCCGGCTACGCGTTCCGGTTCCCCACATTGCGCGCGGCGCTGGCGGACCTTCTGGCCTCCTGACGCATATGGCGCCGGAAGTTACCCCGGCGCGCAACACGACATTGCACAGTTCCGGAGCGGGCATGGCCTACTGCAAGATACTGCTGGTCGAAGACGAAGCCGTTTCGGCGCTGGACATGCGCCGCAGGCTGCGTTCGCTCGGCTACGGTGAACCGATGCTGGCCACCAGCGGCGCACAGGCCGTGGAAACAGCCCGTGGCGAAAAGCCCGACCTCGTGCTGATGGACATCATGCTCGGCGAGGGCATGGACGGCATCGATGCCGCCGGGCACATCCTGGCCCTCCACCCCGTGCCCGTCATCTACATGACCGCGCACGAGGATCCGGAGACCCTGCAACGCGCCAAGATCACCGAGCCGTTCGGCTACCTGCTGAAGCCCTTCGAGGACCGTGACCTGCGCACGTCCATCGAGATGGCGCTGTACAAGCACCAGATGGATCACGAAACCCGGCGCAAGGAGCGGTGGTTCGCCACCACCCTGCGTTCCATCGCCGATGCGGTGCTCACCGTGGACCGCCATGGACGCATCACCTACATCAACGCCAGCGCCGAGGCCATGACCGGCGCCGACCACCACACCTGCATCGACCGCCATTTCGCGGATCACGTGGACATCCGGCCCGGCGGCAACGGCCACAACCTGCAAGACCCCAACGACCTGCTGGCCCAGCCCCTGCCTGTTGCAGTTCCCTCCGCTCCCGTGGGCCTGTCCGGCATGTCCGGCCCCGTGAGGCCGTCCGCCCCGGCGGGCGCAACCGCGCCTGCCGCTCCACTGGGCCCCACGGCCATGACCGAAGCCTTCGTGCATCACCCCGATGGCCGCGCGCACCCCATAGAAATGAGCGCCTCGTCCCTGGCCGACCCGGACGGGCGCCGGGTGGGCACGGTGCTGGTGTTCCGCGACATCACCGAACGCCGCCAGTCGGAAGCGGCCCTGCGCCGCAGCGTGGAGGATTTGCGCCGCACCCTGCGCCAGACCGTTTCCGCCCTGGCCACCGCATCGGAAAAGCGCGACCCGTACACGGCGGGGCATCAGGCTCGCGTGGCGGAACTGGCCCACGCCATGGCCGTGCGGCTGGGCCTTTCCGGCGAACGGCTGGAAGGGCTGCGGGTGGCGGGCATGCTGCACGACATCGGAAAAATTCACATCCCTGCGGAAATACTGGCCAAGCCCACCCGCCTGTCCGACCTGGAAATGGGCATCATGCGCACCCACAGCCAGGTGGGTTACGACATCCTGAAGGAAATCGAGTTTCCCTGGCCGGTGGCCCAGATCGTGCTGCAACACCATGAACGACTGGACGGTTCCGGCTACCCCAACGCCCTTTCGGGCGACGACGTCCTGCCCGAGGCGCGCATCCTGGCCGTGGCCGACGTGGTGGAGGCCATGTCCTCGCACCGGCCCTACCGCGCCTCGCTGGGGCTGGGCCCGGCCCTGGCAGAGATTGCCGCCGGGCGCGGCACGCGGTACGACCGCAACATGGTGGACGTGTGCGTCAGCCTGTTCCACGACGGCTTCATCCTTTCCTGATCACCCCCTTTCGCACCCGCAACCGGACACGCCATGCACGCCCGCATCCTGATCATCGACGACGAAGACGGCATCCGCTTCTCCCTGCGCGGCATTCTCGAAGACGAAGGCTTCGAGGTGCTCGAGGCTCCCAACGGCGAGGACGGCCTGGCCCTGCTGGCCCGCGAGACGCCCGATCTGGTGTTTCTGGACATCTGGATGCCCGGCATGGACGGACTGGCCGTGCTGGACCAGTTGCACGCCCAGCGTCCCGACCTGCCGGTGATCATGATTTCCGGCCACGGCACCATCGAGACTGCGGTCAACGCCATCCGCAAGGGTGCGCACGACTTCATCGAAAAGCCCCTGTCGCTGGAAAAGGTGCTGATCGCGGCGCAGCGCGCCCTTGAATACGGCGACCTGCGTCGCGAGAACGAGGCCCTGCGTGACAGCCTGCCCACGGCCCACGCCGACGAAATGAATGGCCGCTCGCCGGTGATGGAGGCCCTGCGCGGCCAGATCGCGCGGGTGGCCCCCACCGACGCCTGGGTGCTGATCACCGGAGAAAACGGCACCGGCAAGGAACTTGCGGCGCGTGCCATCCACGCGGGCAGCCGTCGGGCCGACCGGCCCCTGGTGGCCGTGAACTGCGCGGCCATTCCGGAAGAGCTCATCGAAAGCGAACTGTTCGGGCACGAAAAGGGCGCCTTCACCGGGGCGGATTCCGCCAAGGCGGGCAAGTTCGAAATGGCCCACAAGGGCACGCTGTTCCTGGACGAGATCGGTGACATGAGCCTGAAGACCCAGGCCAAGATACTGCGCATATTGCAGGAACAGCAGTTCGAACGGGTGGGCGGCCACCGCACCATGCGCGTGGATGTGCGCGTCATCGCCGCCACCAACAAGAATCTGGAAGACGAAATAGCCGCCGGCACCTTCCGAGAGGACCTGTACTACCGGCTGCGGGTGTTCCCGCTGGTGCTGCCTCCCCTGCGCGAACGCGAGGGCGACGTACCCCTGCTGATCGACCTGTTCGCCCAGCGCCTGGCCCGCGACTACGGCGTGCGCCCGGCCACCTTCACCCCCGACGCGCAGGAAGCGCTGGCCCAGTATCCGTGGCCCGGCAACGTACGCGAACTGCGCAACTTCGTGGAGCGCATGCTCATCCTGCATGCGGGCCTGGAGGTGACGCGGGCCATGCTGCCGCCGGAATTCCTGCCCCGACCGGGTGCGGCCACCAACGGCAGTGCGACCGCGGGAACGGCGACGGGCGGCAAGGCCGCGTGCGGAACCGGGAGCGCACCCGGTCAAGGGATGGACCCGCATCCGGACCATCTGGCCGTGGCCGCGCTGCTGGCCCCCGGCATGGACCTGAAGGCGGCCCGTGCCGCCTTCGAGGCGCAATACCTGGCCGCGCGCCTTGCGGAATGCGGCGGCAACGTAACCCGGCTGGCCGAGGCCGTGGGCATCGAGCGCAGCCATCTGTACCGCAAGCTGAAAGGGTACAACATCCAGACTACCGACTGACCGGCGGACTGCCGGCGGACGCAGACTGGCCGGGCGCCCGCCACGGGCATGGGCGCCGATCGCATATGGCGCCCCAGTGGGCCGACGGGAGGCAACATGCATACGCTGGTATTTCTGCGTCACGGGCAAAGCGCGTGGAACCTGGAAAACCGCTTCACCGGCTGGACCGACGTGGACCTTTCGCCCGAGGGCGAGCAGGAAGCGCGCGATGCCGCCCGCCTGCTGGCGGACGAGGGGCTGGCCTTCGACATCTGCCACACCTCTGTGCTCACCCGGGCCATCCGCACCCTGTACATCGTGCAGCATGAAATGGGGCTGTTGTGGCTGCCGGTGCACAAGCACTGGCGGCTCAACGAACGTCACTACGGCGGCCTGCAAGGGCTGGACAAGGCGGAAACCGCCGCCCGCTTCGGCGAGGACCAGGTGTTCGAATGGCGGCGCAGCTACGACACCCCGCCCCCGCCCCTGCAAGGCGACGATCCGCGCAACCCCGCCGGGGATGCCCGCTACGCGGGCCTTCCGCCCGACGTGCTGCCCGCCAGCGAAAGTCTGAAGGAAACCGTGGCCCGCGTGCTGCCCTACTGGCACGACGTCATCGCGCCGCAGGTGCTGGCCGGGCAGCGGGTGCTGGTGACGGCCCACGGCAACAGCCTGCGCGCCCTGGTCATGCACCTGGACGGCATGACCCCGGACGCCGTCACCAGACTGAACATCCCCACCGGGCTGCCGCTGGTCTACACCCTGGACGCTTCGCTGCGCCCGTTGGCCCACCGTTACCTTGGCGACCCTGCCGTGGCCGAGGCGAAAGCCAAGGCCGTGGCGGCGCAGGGCGCGGCGCGAAAATAGCGGGCGGCTCCCCTGCCCGTGCCACGCGCCGCAGGGGCACACACCCGCGGGCTCGATCGGCCACGCGCAGGGGAGCGAACGCGCACGGCTCGCCACGCCATGCGGACTGTGATAAGGTTGCGGGCAAAGCAGTATGTGCAAAGCGAATCCGGCAACGTCAGTTGCCGCGTGCCCCAATGCGTCGGCCGCCAGTTTCATTGACAAGCCCGGAACGCGTACCTACCGTTGCAGCCCGTGCCCGGCACGGACGACACACTCACAGGCCTGCGACCTCTGCGGGGGGGAAGCGCGCCGCAAGGAGCAAGCATGGCGAGCAATATCAACCTTAAACTCAAGCAGAAGCAGTACGAGAGCACCGTGGTCGAATTCATCAACGAGAAGAAGGGCTACTTTCTTGTCGTGAGTGACGACCCGAACTTCATTTCGCTGCTGCGCAACACGGTTGCCAAGCATCTTGCCATTGCCACGGATGCGCTCTCGGTGGTCACCAACACCGATTACATCATCAAGTCCATCCGCGACGTCTCCATGCGCAAGAAGAACGTTCTGGTGTTCATGGAGCGCATGCTTGAGGGCCGCGACACCGGCATTCTGGTCCGGCAGGTCAAGAACGCCTATTCGGACGTGAAGATCATCATCCTTACCGGCGAGACGGAGCGGCAACGCCTGGTGCTGCTGCACGAAATCGGCGCGGACAACTTCATCAGCAAGCCCCTCTCGGTGAACACGCTGATCGAAAAGATCGCCTTCACCATCAAGCCGCAGGGCAAGCTGGGCCAGCTCATCGACACGGCACGGGCCATGGTGCAGCAGGGCTCGCACGAAAGCGCCCTGAAGGTGTGCCGCAAGATACTGGAACTGAAGCCCAACAGCGCCGCCGGGTTGCTGGTCATGGGTGACGCCTACCAGGCGCTTGGCAAGATGGACCGCGCCCGGGAGAGCTTTGAAGAAGCCAGCCGCAACGCCGACCTGTACCTGGAGCCGCTGAAGAAACTGGCCGACCTGAACAAGCAGATCGGCGACAGCGAAGCCCAACTGGGATACCTGGAAAGGCTGGACCGCCTCTCGCCCCTCAACGTGGAGCGCAAGGTGGACATGGGCGAGATCCATGTGGAGATGGGCAACCAGGAAAAGGCCGAGGAACTCTTCGAACTGGCCGTCACCCAGGCCACGCGCGAAGCCATGGCCTATATCGGCGACATTTCCGAGCGCATCGCCACCATCTACAGCGAACGCGACCCCGAACGGGCCGAACGCTTCCTGCGCAAGGCGCTGGACGCCAAGGGCGACATGCTGGACCGGGGCGACCTGGGCACCTTCAACCGCCTGGGCATCGCCCTGCGCAAGCAAGGCAAGTGGCGCGACGCCACCATAGAGTACCAGAAGGCCCTGCGCATCGCGCCGGACGACGAAAACCTGTACTACAACATGTCCATGGCCTTCGCTGAGGGCAAGGAATTCCGCGACGCGCGGTCCAACATGCTGAAGGCCATGGCCATCAACCCCGATCTGCCCCGGCGCGACAAGACCATCGCCTTCAACATGGGCCTGGTGTTCATGCGGGCGGGTGGACGCGACTACGCAGAACGCTGCCTGCAGGTGGCGCTGGAATTGGACCCGGACTTCGACCTCGCGCGGCAGGCCCTGGAACGATTGGGACAATCATCCTGATGCATTGTCGATCATTCCGCAGATTGCCCCCCCGGGGTGATCTGCCGATTTCACGGGGGGCCTTGCGCAAGTCCCCCTTTTTTGCGGGTTGCAATCCGGACTGCTTTTCCATATGCTGATATCCTGATGTAATGAAACGGCGCGTGCGCCACCAACGGAGGTTAGCAAGATGGCGAGTTTCAAGGTGAACAAGACGATCGCGGAAATCAACGAGCGCATTCGCCAGGGCAAGGCCGTGGTGCTGAATGCCGAGGAGATGACCGAGGCCGTCCGTCGAATGGGCAAGGAAAAGGCCGCCCGCGAAATCGACGTCGTCACCACCGGAACCTTCTCGCCGATGTGTTCCTCCGGGCTGCTTTTCAACATCGGCCAGCAGGATCCGCCCACCCTCAAGACCGCCAAGGTCTGGATGAACGACGTGCCCGCCTACGCGGGGCTTGCTGCCGTGGATTCCTACCTGGGCGCCACCGAACCCACCGAGGACGACCCCCTGAACAAGGTCTACCCGGGTCGGTTCAAGTACGGCGGCGGGCATGTCATCGAAGACCTGGTGCGCGGCAAGGCCGTGCACCTGCGGGCAGAGGCCTACGGCACCGACTGCTACCCGCGCAAGTCGCTGGACAAGAAGATCACCCTGTCCGAACTGCCCTATGCGCACCTGCTGAACCCGCGCAACTGCTACCAGAACTACAACGCGGCGGTAAACCTGACGAGCCGCATCATCTACACGTACATGGGCCCGCTGAAGCCCAACCTGCGCAACGTCAACTTCGCCACGGCGGGCCGCATCTCGCCGCTGTTCAACGACCCGCTGTTCCGCACCATCGGCCTTGGCACCCGGATATTCCTGGGCGGCGGCACGGGGTACGTGCTGGGGGCGGGCACGCAGCACGTGGCGGCGCCCAAGCGCACCGAACGCGGCCTGCCGCTTTCCCCTGCGGGCACCCTGATGCTGAAGGGCGACCTGAAGGGCATGAATCCCCGCTACCTGCGCGGCCTGTCCTTCCTTGGCTACGGCTGCTCGCTGGCGGTGGGCGTGGGCATTCCCATCCCCATCCTGAACGAGGAAATCGCCTGGTTCACCGGCGTGGACGACAGCGACATCCAGATGCCGGTCAAGGACTACGGGCACGACTACCCCAACTGCCTGCCGCGGGTCATCCAGCACGTGACCTACGAAGACCTGAAGAGCGGCGAGGTGGAGATCATGGGCAAGAAGGTGGAAACCGTGCCCATGACCAGCTACCCGCTGTCGCTGGAAGTGGCCAACACGCTGAAGTCGTGGATCGAAAAGGGCGAATTCCTGCTTACCGAGCCGGTGGAACTGCTGCCTTCGGCGTAGGGATTTCCCTCCGGCCACGAACATGAACTGAACAACCCGCCGGACGCGCGCAAACAGCGCGCACCCGGCGGGTTTCGTTTTTCGGTTGGCGGGTCTTGCCGCAAGGCGCGGAAGCACTACCTTCTGCTCTGTCCTAGGCACACCATTCGCCCATAGACACACCATATGCCCAATACCGCCCCGCCGCGCTCCGACGCACTCCCTCCTGCCCTGCTGGACCTGCTGGCCACCATGCCGGAACTGGCGGTGGCCCTTTCCGGCGGGCTGGACAGCCGTTTCCTGACCCACGCCGCCCTGCTGGCAGGCTGCCGCGTCACCGCCCTGCACATCACCGGCCCGCACATGCCCCCCCGCGAAACGGCAGAAGCCCGCAGTTGGGCCACCGCGCGCGGCGCCGCGTTCGTCACCGTGCCGCTGAACCCGCTGACCATCCCGGCCATTGCGGCGGGCGACCGCGACCGCTGCTACCACTGCAAGCACGCCGCCTTCACCACCCTGCTGGCCACGGCAGCCCCCCTGCCCCTGTGCGACGGCACCAACGCCGACGACCTGACCGCCTATCGCCCCGGGCTGCGCGCCCTGCGCGAACTGTCCATCCGTTCGCCGCTGGCCGAGGCGGGCCTTTCCAAGGCCGATATACGCGAACTGGCGGCACGCACCGGCATGGACAGGCCGGACCAGGCGGCCCGCCCCTGCCTGCTGACCCGGCTGGCCTACGGCATGCAACCCGACGCCGCCACCCTGGCCCGCCTTGCCGCCGCGGAAGAAGAACTGGAAAACCTTGGCCTGTGGGACTTCCGCCTGCGGCTGGCGCCCGACACCCCGCCCCGCCTGCAACTGGGTCCGGCGCACGCGGGGCACGACAGCCCGGCAAACATACCTCCCGGGGACGTGCTGCTTTCCATCCTTGCCCGCCACGGCTTCGGTTATGCGACCATCGACGCGGGCGATCAGGTAAGCGGCTATTTCGACCGCTGACTCCGGCCCGCGTGCCCGATCTGGCCGACACGCACCTCGCGTGCCCTGCCTTTCACGCGCCACTGGACAAAACCCGTGGTTCGTGGTAGGTGGTCTCTCTTATCACACGCGATTTCACGGAGGAGTTCCCCATGGCCCACAAGAAGATCGAACGCAAGAAAGAACTGGATCGTCGCCGTCAGCGCCGCGAAAAGCGCCTCAAGCAGCGCGTGCGCGAAGCGAAGGCCGCCGCCAAGTCCTAAGGCATCCAGGTTTTTCGTTCCGCCGCTAGAACGCCCCGCGCTTCGCGCAACGTGCCCCCGGTGGCACGTCGCCCGAGGCGCGTGTGCTTCCTGCGGGGCGGATCGCCACGTACCTGCCCCCTTTCGCCGCACTGCATGCGGCATGCGCCGGGGGCACGGGCGATTCATGCAGCACCACGGAACATATACCTCGCCATGCATGCAGCACCCGGCAGCGGGCATGGCGGTGACCCCGCCCCGTCCATCGTACGGCACCACACCGTCGTGCATGCCGTCTGTGCTCCAACGCATGGCCTTCCCCGTTTGACAACGCGTACGACGCTGTTTAGGCTCGTGCATCACGCGTAGGTTATGCAAGGAGGGTAGCGTGCCCATCTACGAATATCGTTGCAGCGACTGCGAGCAGATCTTCGAGGAATGGCTGAAGACCTTCGACGAAGCCCCCCGCTCCTGTCCGGTATGCGGCGGTCACGCCGACCGCATCGTGTCCAACACCAGCTTCGTGCTCAAGGGCGGCGGCTGGTACGTCACCGACTACGGCAACCGCTCGTCCAGCGATTCGCATGCGGGCGCAGAAGCCCCCGGCAGCGGCGATGCCGGGTCCGGCGGGTCCAATGGATCGGGAAACTCGAGCGCCTCTGGCGGCTCCGCCGATTCCGGAACCGCTGCCGCGTCGTCCGGCACCGCCGCAGCGGGCCCAAGCCCGGCCAAGTGTGCCTCGGTCGCCCCGTCGGGCGGCTGCGCCGCCGCATCGGGCACAGGCTCGTAGTATTCAGGGGCAGTCCGCAAGGCTGCCCCTTCTCACGCGTGGACCCGTCCGCAAGGCTGTCCTTTTCACGATCGGCCCCAACTCCAGCCTGACGCGCGCCAGTTTTGCAGACGACGGCGCGCGCCGCACCGGCCAGAAGCATCCAGGCGCACCGGCCCGCCGGGCCGCCACGCCGCTCCGGCGGCATACGCAACCGCACCAGCACAGCATCAGCAAGGAAGCCACGATGATCGACCGTTATTCCCGCCCAGAGATGGCCCGCATCTGGACCCTCGAAAACCGCTTCCGCGCCTGGCTCGACGTTGAACTGGCCGTGTGCGAGGCCTGGCACCGCCTGGACGTCATCGGCGCGGACGACATGCGCGTCATCCGCGAAAAGGCCGACTTCGACGTGGACCGCATCCTGGAAATCGAGCAGGAAACCCGGCACGACGTCATCGCCTTCCTGACCGCCGTGGAAGAAAAGGTGGGGCCCTCGGCCCGGTTCATCCACCTGGGCTGCACCTCGTCGGACATCGTGGACACGGCCAACGGCCTGCTGCTGGCCCAGGCCGGCGAACTTATCCTGAAGGGCTTCGAACGGCTGCTGTCCACCCTGGAAACCCTGGCCTTCGCCAACAAGGGCCGCCTGTGCATGGGCCGCACCCACGGCATCCACGCCGAACCCACCAGCTTCGGACTGAAGATGGCGGGCTTCCACGCCGAATTCCAGCGCCACGTGGCCCGCTTCCGCGACGGGCTTGAAAGCGTGCGCGTGGGCAAGATTTCCGGCGCCGTGGGCACCTACGCCATGCTCGACCCCCGCGTGGAGGCCATTGCCTGCGAAATCCTGGGCCTGAACGTGGACCCCATCTCCACCCAGGTCATCCAGCGCGACCGGCACGCCCATTTCTTCACCTCGCTGGCGCTGGCCGCTGGCGGCGTGGAACGGCTGTGCGTGGAACTGCGCCACCTGCAACGCACCGAGGTGCTGGAGGCCGAGGAAGGCTTCGCCAAGGGCCAGAAGGGGTCGTCGGCCATGCCGCACAAGAAGAACCCCATCTCGGCGGAAAACATGACCGGCCTTTCGCGCCTGATCCGCACCAACTCGCTGGCCGCCATGGAAAACATGGCCCTGTGGCACGAGCGCGACATCAGCCATTCGTCCGTGGAACGGGTGATCATGCCCGACTCCACCATCCTCATGGACTACGTGCTGCACCGCCTGTCGGGCCTGTTGTCCAACCTGCGGGTGATCCCCGAGAACATGGACCGCAACCTGGCCGGGTCGTACGGACTGTACTACTCGCAACGCGTGCTGCTGGCCCTGGTGGAATCGGGCATGGCCCGCCAGGAGGCCTACGTGATGGTGCAGCGCTGCGCCATGCAGAGCTGGGAAACCAGAAAACCCTTCCCCGACATGGTGCGGGCCGACGCGGACATCGCCGCGCGCCTTGCTCCCTCCGTCCTTGATGAACTGTTTGATCCCGGCTACTATCTGCGCCACGAAAACATGATCTTCGAGCGGGTGTTCGGCCGCAGCTGAGGAATACCGGGCGCCCACCAGCGCTTCCGGGCGCCCCGCGGCGTCGGCATGCCGGGCGGTCCATCCGCCCGGTGCGCCAGCGCACGG
>NZ_VRYY01000766.1 GCF_015731765.1 Nitratidesulfovibrio oxamicus | reverse complement strand
CCGGCGCGCGGCGCGACGGCCCGGCACCCGCCCTGCTGGTGGCCGAGGAAACGGGTCTTGCCGCCTCGCCCGGCCTGCTTTCGGACGGCTCCCGCCCGTTCACCGACGCGGACGCTCCCACCGCGCAGACATCCCCCCCGGACTTCATCCCGGAGGAAACGCGCGAGGGCGGCGTGCGCATCGGCGAATACACCTATCTCGGCCAGATCGCGGACACCTATCTGGTGCTGCGCCGGGGCCGCGACACCTTGCTGCTGGTGGACCAGCACGCCGCCCACGAATGCGTGCTGCACGAACGCATCAAACGGCGCGGCACGGCGGGCGGCGGCCAGTTTCTGGCCCTGCCCGTGGAACTGCCCCTGCACCCGGCAGAGGCGGAACGGCTGCACGAACTGCGTCCGGATCTGGAGGCGCTGGGCTTTGCGCTGGAAACCACCGGCGCCACGGTGCGCGCCCGCGCCGTGCCCACCCTGCTGGACCGTTCCGAAGCCGCCGCCTTCCTGCGCGAGGCGGTGGCCGGGCGCACCAACAGCCTCGACGCGCTGTGGGCCATGATGGCCTGCAAAGGCGCCATCAAGGCCG
>NZ_VRYY01000765.1 GCF_015731765.1 Nitratidesulfovibrio oxamicus | reverse complement strand
CGTCCGACAGCGGCGGCACGGTGCGTGCGCCCATTGCCGCACCGGCGAGCGCGACCGCAACCGCACCGGGGGACGCGCGCATGGGCATGACCATCCCTCGCCTGCCCGACGGAACGCTGGTGACGGTGTCCCCGGCGGGCGAAATCCGCACCATGAACCCGGCGGACGCAGCCCTGCAGGCCCTGCGCCACGACTACATCCTGCTGGGTGAATCGCACACCAGCGCGTGCGACCACCGGGCGCAGGCCGCGTTCATCACCGCCCTGCTGGCGGAAGGCGCGCGCCCTGCCATCGGCCTTGAAATGGTGCCCCGCGACGGGCAGCCCGCGCTGGACGAATTTTCGCGGGGGGCCACCCCGCTGGACAAGCTTTCCGATGCCCTGGACTGGCCGAAGACCTGGGGCTACGACTTCGAACTGTACAAGCCCGTGTTCGCCGTGGCCGACTGGGCGCGCCTGCCCGTGCACGGCCTGAACGTGCCGCAGCGCGTGGTGCGTCAGGTGAGCCGGGGCGGGCTGGAATCCGTGGCCGTGGCCGACAGGGTCTGGCTGCCGCCGTCCATCATCGCGCCCGCGCCGGAGCAGC
>NZ_VRYY01000764.1 GCF_015731765.1 Nitratidesulfovibrio oxamicus | reverse complement strand
CGCCGCGCTACCGGCACGACGCGGCCCACGGCGTGCCCCGCGTGGGCACGGCCACCGGGCTGGTGTGGTCCGAGGCGGGCGGCGAGATCGTGTTCGTGGAGGCGGCTCGCATGGCCGGTTCCGGCCAGCTCATCCTTACCGGCTCGCTGGGCGAGGTGCTGAAGGAATCGGCGCGTATCGCGCTCAGCCACATCCGGGCCGAGGCGGATCATCTGGGTGTATCGGTGCTCCCCGGTCAGGCGAACCCCGTTCTGGGGTGCCAATCCGGCCAATCCGGCCAATCCGGCCCGTCCGGCCCGTCTGGCCCGTCTGGCCCGTCTGGCCCGTCTGGCCAGTCTGGCCAGTCCGGGCACTCCGGTCGGGGCGACACCCCCGTGCAGGACATCCACATCCACATCCCCGCCGGGGGCATCGCCAAGGATGGCCCCTCCGCCGGGCTGACCATCTGCGTGGCCCTTGTTTCGCTGCTGTCGGGCCGTCCGGCGCGGGCCGACGTGGCCCTTTCGGGCGAACTGTCGCTGTCGGGCCGGGTGCTGCCGGTCAGCGGGGTGCGCGAAAAGCTGCTTGCCGCAGCGCGGGCCGGGGC
>NZ_VRYY01000763.1 GCF_015731765.1 Nitratidesulfovibrio oxamicus | reverse complement strand
CTCCGCCGCCAGCGGCAGGGCGGCCCGCAATTGCCGGTCCTCGCGCCGCCGGTCATCCTGCCGGCGATCTTCGCGGCGGCGTTCGGCAGCAGGCGCTGCCGCCGTAGCGCCCGTTCCGCCCATCCAGGCCGTTCCGGCAAGACCGTTCCGCTCGTCGGACGCATCATCCACCGTTGCGGTGGGCGTCCCCCCCTCCGTCCGTTCCGTGCTCATGCAGACCTCCACCCACCGGTCCCGCCGGTGATCGGCGGCGCGCATCCCCCCGCGCCATTGCCGCCCGCATCCGCACCCTTGCGGTCATCGTGCCCCCGAATGCCGGGCACACCCGGCGCACCGACCATCCTACAAGGACGCGCGAAACACCCGCTCCACCCGTTCCGGCGCCAGTTGCAGCGGACGGGGATATTCCCTGGCCAGTTGCACCAGACGCTCCACATCGCCTTCGCTCACGCCCCAGTGCGACAATCCGGCGGGCGCGCCCCAGTGGCGGAACAGCGCGCGCAACAGCAGCGCGCAACGCTCCGGGGCATCGCGATCGCCAGCGGGCAGGGGCGACGGGTCGCCGTCCTTGCCCGGTTCGGCCAGGGCC
>NZ_VRYY01000762.1 GCF_015731765.1 Nitratidesulfovibrio oxamicus | reverse complement strand
CCCGCGCCCGGCGCGCCTTTCCCGCCGCGTGCCCACCCACCAGAAGCCGGTGCCCCCCGCCGCCCTGCTGGACACCATCCGCAGGAGCGTTCCGGCGCAGGCGTAACGCCGCCGGGGTCTGCGGCGGAACGGCGGACACATTCCCGCCGGGCCTCCGCCAGTCCACGGCTGCCGCACGGCAGCATAACCATGCTGGTTGCCGTGTCCCGCGTTACCCGCCCCGACCAGCCTACCCGCCTTGCCCGCCTCTTCCCGCCCCTACCTGCGCAGGTGAGCCATCCTCCTCCGGCTCGCACCTTCACCGAATCGACCACCCTGCTGTACCTCGGTCCCGGTTCACCTGCGCAATTCGGACCATTTTGGTCAAATTCATACCACGCACGTAGGATTTGCGTTACCCGCACGGCAGCATGCAGGCTGCGGAAGCTCCAAAAACTGCGGGGCCCCGTGCCTTTCGGCAGGGAGCCCCGCGCATTGCGTGCCTCGGCCACTTTGCGGCGCAAGGAGGTGGAAACCGCCGCGCGCGGCCTGAGCCCGGCAGCGCGACGTCGAAGCGCGGCCAGGTGCCTTCCTCCAGGGAGAAATGTTCG
>NZ_VRYY01000761.1 GCF_015731765.1 Nitratidesulfovibrio oxamicus | reverse complement strand
CCTGCGCGCGCCGGGTTCGTGGCGATCATGCGGTCGTCTCGTTGGCGCGGCGGCGCGCGGGCAGAAAGAGGGCCGGACCGGGGCGGCGGGCGGGGGAAGGGTGCCCCGGTCCGGCGGAGGGTGCGGGCGGCGGGGGTTGCTGGGGTGTCGCCGCCCGTTCACGCCGTTGTCAGTTCCTGCGCCTGGGCGAGGAACCGTGCGTGATTCCGTCGGGTTGCAGGTGGAGCGGCAGGGTGCTCCCCCCGGCGGAACAGTGCACGAAAGCAACCGTGAAGCCGGGCGCAGAGCCTGCGCCGGGTACTTCCGGAGGAAATTCATCACCCGTTGCGGCTGCGTGCTCCCCATGGCGGGAAGCCGCGGGCGCACGGGCAAACAGGAACGCATCACCGTCGAAAGGGGTGTCGCCGGTGTTCACACCGCCCTCTGTGGGCAGGTGCAGAAGGGTGCGCAACGAGGCGGCGACCACATGCATGGTGAACACCAGCCATGCGCAGACCAGGGCCGCGCAGGCGATGCGGGCCGGGTCGCCGGGCAGGGCGGCGGCAATCACGCCCAGCCCGGCCGCCAGAAGGCACGAGAGCCCCGGCGCAAGGC
>NZ_VRYY01000767.1 GCF_015731765.1 Nitratidesulfovibrio oxamicus | reverse complement strand
AGGACAGCCGCAACGTGTCCGGGCCGCACCAACAGTCCGGAGGCCACGGCGTTGCGGCCAGCCAGGGCCGTAGCGCCGCCGGGGCGCACCTGCCGGGGGCGGCGGAAGCGGTCTGATCCGTTGGGGGGGGCCATGGGTTATGCGGAAACCGTGAATGGGGGGCGGATGCGCTAGCGCGCGCCCGAACCGCCGGATGGGGCATCCGAAGAATCACTCGACGGGCCGCCTGCCTTGCCCGACTTGCCGGGGTCATTGGCCTGACCGGAGGGCTCCGCCGGACCGGAAGGCTCCACCGGTTCGCAGTCGATGACCACTGTGCGGCGGGGTTCCTGCCGCGCGTTTTGGCCGCTGCCCGCGCCCACCCCATGGTCCGGGCCATAAGGGTGGGTGCCGCTGCCACCGGACCCATTGGGGCCATCAAGTCCGTCCGGTACATCCGGGCCGTTGGGGGCATCGGCATTGGGGCCGAACATGGGCCCGCCGCCACCGAAAGTTTCGGTATGCCGTGCCCCGCCGGGACCGAAATACCAGGTGCGCACATGCACCGACGGCCCGCCCGCGCGGTCACCCGCATGGCCCGCGCGGCCTTCGGCCCGGATGGTGGCGTTCATGTGCCGCCGCAACAGATGCGCGGCCAGCCTGCGCACCGGGGGCAGCAGCAGGAGGATCCCGAACGCGTCGGACACCAAGCCGGGAAAGACCATCAGGATGCCGGCCAGCAGCAGGAACAGCCCGTCCAGCATCTCGTCGGCCGGCAGCACGCCCTGGGCCAAGCTTTGCTGGATGCGGGCCAGCGTGCCCATGCCCTGGGTGCGGGCCAGCCACACCCCGACCATGGCGAACAGGATCACCAGCAGCACGGCGTTGAACGCCCCGATGCGCGCGCCCACTTCCACCAGCACGTAGAATTCCAGAAAGGGGACCAGCAAAAGGACAAGACCAAGACGGGGCATGGGGGCTCCGGGATGGTTGCGGTGGGAACGGTGCGCCGGATACGCGAGGTAGTGCCCGGGGTGTTGCCACCGGGCCGGGGGGGGGCGCGGAAAACGGGGACGAAAAGGCGGAGCGGCAGGACCGGATGTCGGGGCCGCTGCGTCCCCTTGCTGCATATGGTCGCGCAGGCCGCATCTGCCTGTTCTGGGAAGATAGTCACGGAAGGGCCGGGCTGCAAGGCGTATCCCGCCGGAAAAATGCGGGGAATGGAGGGGCTGCGCCACGGGATACGCCATGCCTGCGCCGCAACCTGCCTGCCGCCGGGCCTTGCGGCACCGGAAGGTGTCGCCGTCAGGACGCCAACACCACCAGGGCGGCTCCGGCGGCCATCAACGCCGCGCCGGGCAATCTGCCGTCGCGGACAGGTCGCCACCCTGTGCCCGCAGCAGGCGTAATTGGCGCAATTGGCGCAATCGGCGCGGCAGGCAGGTCAGCCCGACGGACGCTGCCGCGTCCCTTGGCGCGAATGACCAGTCGGTCGGACAACCGGTCGAACAGCACGGCGAACACCCCGTCCAGCCGCTTCACCGCGATCATGTTGGCAGCGGTGGTCAGGCTCATGGCCGTAAAGTGCGCGTACGCAGCCAGAAACAACACGGCGCCCATGGCCGCGCCCCGCAACGGACGATCGACGAGCATATGCGGACGCACCCCGCCGAACAGCATCAGCGCCGCCAGCATGACCGGACCGTAGATGGCGAAAAAAACTCCGCCCGCCACCGCAGGCGTGGCGTGCAGCACCATCTGGCGATTCAGCACGCTGCCAAGGCCCCACAGCAGCGCCACCCCCAGCATGGTCCGCGCGCCGCGCTCCGCAGCCAGGGTGCGGAAGGGACGCAGCAGCCGGGCAACAACGCCGCTGCAGCGATCTCCGCCATGCCCCGGAACATGATTTCCCGCTCCACCCGCATTCAACACCCAACTGCCCGCCACCACCAGCAGCACCCCGGCCACGCCCGCAGGGCGCGGCGCGACCCCCAGCAGCAGGTACTCGTGCATCACCACGAAAACCGGTGAAAAGCACAGGTAGGGCACCGTGCGTGACACGGGCGCCAGGCGCACCGCCCATGCCGTGAGCAGGTGCCCGGCCATGTTCACGGGTACGGCGCCAAGGGTGGCCAGCCAGAACGGCGCGGGCAGGTCGGGCACGCCGCGCGCGGCCAGCAGCGCCAGAAACGGCGGCAGGCTCCAGAATACCGGATAGGCCACCATGCGGGCGGGGGGCAGGTCGCCGGCAAGACGGCGCAGCAGGGTGGCGTCCAGCGCGGCCAGCAGGGCCGCCAGCAGGGCGGGAAGCGTCCAGGACATGGCCTATCCTACCCCGCACCCGCACCACCGAAAAGCGCCGCGCACCGGATGGACGGCGACATTTGCGTGACGCCGCGCCCGGAACGACAACGCCAAAAAGCCCCGGCGGAAACCACCGGGGCTTTTGAACGCTCGGATCGAAAAGCCTTAGGCGACCTTGCGGACGGCGGGCTTCACCACCGCGCCGGAGCGCAGGCAGCGGGTGCAGACGCTGAGGGTCTTCACTTCGCCATTGGGGTACTGGTGGCGGACGCTCTGCAGGTTCGGCTCGAAGCGACGCTTGGTCTTGATGTTCGAGTGGCTCACATGGTGGCCGACCTGGGCCTTCTTGCCGCACACATCGCACTGCTTGGACATGACTTTCCTCCGTATATGTGCAAAGTTCGCGTGGTCGTTCTGGTGTGCCGCCGGTGGCGTTCTGCCGCCGGGGCGCCGCGCGGGGCGGGCGTCGACCGATGTGCCGGGCACGTTCCGGACGCATTCTGGATGTTTGCCGCCGCGAGAGATGGGAGTCTTATACCGCCGCCCCGAAAAACGCAACCCCTTTCTTGACAGCCCGAAGGGTTCGCATGTAGTAATCGCTGCTCGCGAGGTAGCCATGCACCAGATTTGGATTCCGCTCAAGGACATTCCGGCGGGCGGCGGCGAGTACGAGGTTGACGACCAGTCCGTCTGGCAGGGTCCCATCGCCGAGTTTTCACTGCCGTTCACCATCATCGAACCGCTGCGCGGCTCGCTATTCCTGCTGCCGCAGGACGACGGCTGCCTTGTGCGCGGTAGGCTCACGGGGCGCATCAGCGCGCCGTGCGACCGTTGCGCCGAACCGGCGGAACTGACCATCGACCAGTCCTTCGACAGCTTTGAACCGTTTCCGGCCCAGCAGCATGCGCAGGATGACACGCGCAAGCATGGCAAGACGGCCACGGCAGAGCCCGAAACGGACGACGACTTCGAGGACGTGGACGCTGCCGTCATCCGCATCTCCCCTTCCGGGCAGGGCGTTGAAGTAAGCCTGTCCGGTCTCTTGTGGGAAGAATTTTTGCTGGCCCTGCCGACGAAGCCGCTGTGCTCCGCCGGGTGCAAGGGCCTGTGCCCGTCGTGCGGAAGCAACCTGAATGTTGCCTCCTGCTCCTGCAAGAGCGAAGATGGCGACCCCAGGCTTGCCGCCCTGCGCGGCCTTACCCTAGAAAAGAAGTAGCACAACCCCCGCCGCCCTCGGCGGGACATCCAGGAGAGGAACGCCATGGCCGTTCAGCAGAACAAGAAGTCCAAGTCCAAGAAGGGCATGCGTCGTTCGCACGATCGCGTGGCCATCCCCACCATCGTGTACTGCGCCTGCGGCGAGCCCACCGTTCCGCACCGCGCCTGCCCGAGCTGCGGCACCTACAAGGGCCGTCAGGTGGTCGCTCAGCCTAATGAGTAACGCGACCATCATCGCCGTGGATGCCATGGGGGGGGATTTCGGCCCCTCCGTGGTGGTCCCCGGCGCGATCGAGGCGGCGCGCGACAAGGGAATCGCCCTTCTGCTGGTCGGCGACCAGGCGAAGGTGCAGGCCGAACTGGCCAGGATTCCCCTTGACGGCGTCGCCTATGACGTTGTCCATGCCAGCGAAGTCGCGGGCATGGACGAAAAGCCTTCGGACATCCTGCGCCGCCGCAAGGATGCTTCCATCCAGGTGGCCTGCCGCCTGGTGCGCGACGGCCAGGCCCACGGCATCGTCAGTGCCGGGCACTCCGGCGCCACCGTGGCCTGCGGCATGTTCATCATGGGCCGCATTCCCGGCGTGGACCGGCCCGCGCTTGCCACCATCATGCCCACGGAAAAGAACCCCATCGTCCTTCTGGACGTGGGGGCCAACGTGGACTGCAAGCCACACCACCTGTTCCAATTCGGCCTCATGGCCGACGCCTTCGCGCGCGACCTCCTGTCGTGCGAATCGCCGCGCGTCGGCCTTCTGAGCATCGGCGAGGAAGAAGGCAAGGGCAACACCCAGGTCAAGGAAGCCTACGAACTGTTCAAGCTGGCGCAGAACGGCATCAACTTCGTGGGCAACGTGGAAGGCCGCGACATTTTCAGTGGCGAAGTGGACGTGGTGGTCTGCGACGGCTTTGTGGGCAACGTGGCGCTGAAGCTGAGCGAAGGGCTCAGCACCTCGCTGGGCCGCGTGCTGAAGCGCGAACTGCTCTCCGGCCTGCTGCCCAAGATCGGCACGCTGCTCGCCAAATCCGCCTTTCGCCGCTTTGCCCAGTTCGTGGACTATGCCGAATACGGCGGCGCCCCCCTGCTCGGCTTGCAGGGCATCGCCTTCGTCTGCCACGGCAAGTCCAACTCCAAGGCAGTGCGCAGCGCCGTAAAGCTGGCCGCCACCTTCGTGGAAAAGAAGACCAACGAGCGCCTCATCAAGGCCATCAGCGCCAACGAGGAACTCACCCGCTACGGCAAGGCCATCAAATAGGGCCAGCCAGAAACGTTTCCCGGTGCCGGGCGGCGGAACACGGTTTCCCCCGCACCGCATGAACGTTTTCCACAGGCGGCCCTGACGATGAAAGACCTTGGCATCCCCCACCCTGCACCTGCGGCGCCCCGCGCGCCGACCGGAATCAGCCACATGACAGCATCGCGCGATATTGCCTGCCGGGTCAGGGGGTTCGGTGCGTACACCCCCGTGGACGTGCTGACCAACTTCGACCTTGAGAAATTCGTGGAGACCACCGATGAGTGGATCACCACCCGCACCGGCATCAAGCAGCGCCACCGCCTGGCCGAGGGGCAGAACGCCTCCGACGCCGCGACGGAAGCCGCCCGCCTGGCCCTGGCCGACGCAGGCATGGAGCCGGGCGAGATCACCCACGTCATCAACGCCACCTGCACGCCCGACTACCTGTGCCCCAACACCGCCTGCCTCGTGGAGGCCAAGCTGGGCATCATGGGCGCCATGGCCTTCGATTTCAACGCCGCCTGCTCGGGCTACGTGTACGGCCTGTCCATGGCCCGCGCCATCGTGGCCGCCCAGCCCGACGCCCGCGTGCTGCTGACCGCCACAGAAGCCCTGACCCGCCGCCTGAACTGGGCCGACCGCACCACCTGCGTGCTGTTCGGCGACGGTGCGGGCGCGTCGGTGATTACCGCCGACGGCGAAGGCGCCCTGCTGGAAGACGTGCTCTGCGCGTCGGACGGCAACCTGGGCGGCCTGCTGACCATAGGCGGCGGCACCCACACCCCCTACGCCAAGGGCGACCCGGTGGGCGAAGACTTCTTCGTGCAGATGAACGGTCGCGACGTGTTCAAGCACGCCGTGCGCAACATGGCCGCCATCAGCCAGGACGTGCTGGCCCGCAACGGCCTGACCACCGACGATGTGGCCCTGCTCATCCCCCACCAGGCCAACCTGCGCATCATCGAGGCCGTGGGCGATCGTCTGGGCGTGCCCGCCGAGCGCGTGTTCGTGAACCTGCACGAGTTCGGCAACACCTCTGCGGCGTCCGTGCCGCTGGCCATTGCCGACGCGCGGGCCAAGGGCGTGCTGCGCCCCGGCATGCGAGTGCTGCTCGCCACGTTCGGGGGCGGGTTTACCTGGGGTGCCGCCCTGCTGCATTTTTAACCGGCAAACGGCCCTTTTCCCGCTGGCGGACCGACCCGAAGGGCGCGTAGCGTGCCCGTTAGGCGAGTCCGCGAGCCTTACGGGCATCGAGCGCAGAGCGGTCAAACTTCGCCTGCCATGGCGTTGCTGTCCTTATCCGTAAGGTTCGCTTCGCTCACCTAGCGGCTAAGGCTCGGTCGAATACGATAAGAGCGCGCTGCGGTCCTCATCCGTAAGGCTCGCAAGCTCGCCAAACGGCTGAGGCATACTCCCTCATGGCTGGCTCGTTTTCCTTGCCAGCGGAAAAAATCCGTTTGCCACGGATCGCCGGATGCCGGAAGAAAAGACGACATTCTTCACCCGGGGCACCCCTAATCGGGCCAATTGAAGTCGCACTGTCTTTGCGGTATAAGGCGGTGCCCTTTGCAACCCGCAACATGAGAAAGGCCGAATGAGCGAACTCACTTCCACCGCGCTGGTCACCGGGGGCTCCCGGGGCATCGGCAAGGCCGTGGCGGAAACCCTGGCCCGCGAGGGCTTTCAGGTCTACCTCACCTACGTGAGCAAGCCCGAGGAAGCCGAAGCCGTGGCCGCTGGCATCAACGCCGCGGGCGGTTCGGCGCGGGCCTTCCGGCTGGACGTTTCCGACGCCGCCGCCGTGACCGCGTTCTTTCAGGAAGAAATCAGGGAAAAGGTAACCTTGGACGTGCTCGTGAACAACGCGGGCATCACCAAGGACGGGCTTATCCTGCGCATGAAGGACGACGACTTCGACCGCGTGCTGGACGTCAACCTTTCCGGCGCGTTCACCTGCCTGCGCGAAGCCGCCAAGCTGATGACCAGGCAGCGCAAGGGCCGCATCGTCAACATCACCTCGGTGGTGGGCCAGATGGGCAATGCCGGGCAGGTCAACTATTCCGCCGCCAAGGCGGGCCTGATTGGCATGACCAAGTCCGCCGCCAAGGAACTTGCCGGGCGCAACGTCACGGTCAACGCCGTGGCCCCCGGCTTCATCGAAACAGACATGACCGCGAAGCTCACCGACGAGGTTCGCGCGGCATATATCGAAGCCATCCCGCTCCGGCGCCTGGGACAACCCCAGGACATCGCCGATGCCGTGGCCTTTCTGGCTTCCGATAAGGCGGGCTACATCACCGGGCAGGTCATCGCCGTCAACGGCGGCATGTACTGCTAGGGCAGCCCATGAAGGGATGAGGGACAGCCCGTGGGGATTTGCCAGCAAATCCCTGCCACGGAATGCTTGCAGGCAGGCGCTGCCAGCCGTACAACAGGCATCCCGGACGAAACGGCTTGTGTAGACCGCCGCGTACGCAGCACCGACCGGCACCGAAACGAGAAAAACAGCATTGGAGGGACCATGTCCGTTGAAGAAAAGATCAGCAAAATCATCATTGATCAGCTTGGCGTGTCCGCCGAGGAAGTGAAGCCCGAAGCCTCTTTCGTGGAAGACCTTGGCGCCGACTCGCTCGACCTGACCGAACTGATAATGGCCATGGAAGAGGAATTCGGCATCGAAATCGACGACGACGATGCCCAGAAGATCCTCAAGGTCCAGGACGCCATCGCCTACATCAAGAACAAGCAGTAGGGCCTGTTCTTCACGCAACGAAGATCGCATGCGGGCGTCTTATGACGAGGTCATAAGACGCTCTCGCGCTTTTCTTCCGCACGGCCGGAACCACGCCAACGGCGCGCAACTGCTCGCCATCGTTCCACATTCATCCCGTTTGCGCGGGTTCGGCCCACTACCGCCAAGAGGTACACTTAATGACCGGAAAGCGTGTCGTCGTGACCGGCCTTGCGGCCATCACCCCCCTTGGTAACGACCTTGCGACAAGCTGGGAGAACCTGGTTGCCGGGAAGTCCGGCATCGGGCCCATCACCCACTTCGACGCTTCGGAGTACACCTCGCGCATCGCCGGCGAGGTCAAGGGCTTCGACCCAGAGAAGTACATGCCGGCCAAGCAGGCCAAGCGCATGGACCGTTTCGTCCAGTTTGCGGTGGCCACCGGCAAGATGCTCGTCGAGCATTCCGGCCTCGTCATCGACGATGCCAACGCCCACCGCGTGGGCGTGCTGCTGGGCGTGGGCCTTGGCGGGCTGGAGACCATCGAGGTCTTCCACACCAAGCTCGTCGAATCCGGACCCAACCGGGTCTCGCCGTTCATGATCCCCATGCTGATCTCCAACATGGCGCCGGGCCAGGTTTCCATCTTCACCGGGGCCAAGGGGCCCAACCTGGTCACCACCAGCGCCTGTGCGTCGGGCCAGCATGCCATCGGCTATGCCTACACCGACATCTTCATGGGCCGTTGCGACGCGGTGATCACCGGCGGCGTGGAAGCCACCATCACGCCCATGGGCGTTTCCGGCTTCACCGCGCTGAAGGCGCTGTCCACGGCCAACAACGACGCCCCCACCAAGGCCTCGCGCCCGTTCGACAACGACCGCGACGGCTTCGTCATCGGTGAAGGCTCCGGCTTCCTGATGCTGGAATCGCTGGAATCGGCCCAGGCGCGCGGCGCCACCATTTACGCAGAAGTGGTGGGCTACGGCGCCTCCGGCGACGCCTACCACATGACCGCCCCGCACGAGGATGGCCTGGGCATGGCGCAGGCCATGCGCGCCGCCATCGACGAGGCGGGCATCCGCCCCGAGGACGTGGACCACATCAACGCCCACGCCACCTCGACGCACCTCAACGACCTGTGCGAAACCAAGGCCATCAAGAAGGTGTTCGGCGACCACGCCAAGAACATCCGCATCACGGCCAACAAGTCCATGACCGGGCACCTGCTGGGCGCCGCGGGCGGGATGGAAGGCGTGTTCAGCGTCATGGCGCTGCACACCGGCATCATCCCCGGCACCATCAACCGTGAAACGCCCGACCCGGAATGCGACCTGAACTACATGGCGGGCGGCTCGGAAAAGTACCAGCCCGAATACGTGCTGTGCAATTCGTTCGGCTTTGGCGGGACGAACTGCTGCATGTTGTACAAGCGCTGGAAGGGGTAATATCGCAAACGCAAGTATCGCGGGGTGTTACGTCGTCAAAAAACCTTTTTGCTCCAGTCGAATACCGAAGAGCGAGTTGCGGTCGCCATCCGTAAGGTTCGAAGACTCACCTAACGGCTGCCGCACACTCCTTCCGCAAAAAGGCTTTTTCCTCGTCCCCGCCTCGCGCTCCGCACGTTTGCAGTCCCGCCTGACATCGGACATTGTCCGAATCCGCTTGCCTGAACGGTGGCGCAGGGGGCTTGGCCCCCTGCACGCCGGAAGCTTGCAGAACATCTCCCCCCACACACATCGGGCACGGGGGAACGATATTTCCAGAGGTCGCGCGGCATCCTGACGCTACGCGACCGCAACCATTCCACGGAGGCGAACCATGGACGAACTGCTGATTCAAGACCCGGAAGTGGGTCGCGCGGTCACTCTTGAAATCGAACGTCAGACCGGCAAGCTCGAGCTCATCGCGTCCGAGAACTTCGTCTCCGCCGCCGTCCGCCAGGCCCAGGGCAGCGTACTGACCCACAAGTACGCCGAAGGCTACCCCGGCAAGCGTTACTACGGCGGCTGCGAATTCGTGGACATCGCGGAAAACCTGGCCATCGACCGGGCCAAGGCCATCTTCGGGTGCGGCTATGCCAACGTGCAGCCCCATTCCGGCAGCCAGGCCAACATGGGCGTGTACTTCGCCTGCCTGAAGCCGGGAGACACCATCCTGGGCATGAACCTTTCGCACGGCGGTCACCTGACCCACGGCAGCCCGGTGAACTTCTCCGGCCGCCTGTACAACGTGGTGTTCTACGGCGTGAAGAAGGAAACCGGCTGCATCGACTACGACGAAGTGGCCGCCCTTGCCCGCGAGCACAAGCCTGCCCTGATCGTGGCCGGCGCCAGCGCCTATCCCCGCACCATCGACTTCGCCCGCTTCCGCGCCATTGCCGACGAGGTGGGCGCAAAGCTGATGGTGGACATGGCCCACATCGCGGGCCTGGTGGCCACCGGCCTGCATCCCACTCCCATCGGGCAGGCCCACTTCACCACCACCACCACCCACAAGACCCTGCGCGGCCCGCGCGGCGGCATGATCCTGTCCGACGAGGACAACGCCAAGACCCTGAACAGCCAGATATTCCCCGGCATTCAGGGCGGTCCGCTGATGCACGTCATCGCGGCCAAGGCGGTGGCCTTCGGCGAGGCGCTGCGCCCCACCTTTGCCGACTACCAGAAGCAGGTGGTGAAGAACGCCGTCACGCTGGCCGGTTGCCTGACCGCCGCCGGGTACGACCTGGTTTCCGGCGGCACCGACAACCACCTGATGCTCATGGACCTGACGGCCAAGGACATCACCGGCAAGGACGCCGAGCACGCGCTGGACAAGGCGGGCATGACCGCCAACAAGAACACCGTGCCCTTCGAGACCCGTTCGCCCTTCGTGACATCGGGCGTGCGCCTGGGCACCCCCGCCCTGACCACGCGCGGCATGAAGGAAGCGGAAATGGAAAAGGTGGCCGCGTGGATCGTGGACGCCCTGGCCAACGTGAACAACGAGACACGCCTTGCGGCCATCAGCCGCGAAGTGGAAGTCTTCGCGCGGCAGTTCCCGCTGTTCGCCTGGTAGGCCCCGCCCGGCATCCGCAGGCAGAATCGCGGGCTGGTCGTTAACGATTTCCCGCGCTGTACAGGCCGTTCCTATTAAAGAGTTTGGGGGGGAGGGGTCCGGGGAGGGAGACCCTTTGCCTCAGCCGTTAGGCGAGCTTGCGAGCCTTACGGCTGAGGACCGCAACGCGCAAAGGGTCCCCTCCCCGGCTCTTCTTCCCGCAATCACCGACAGAGGCCACCATGTCCACGCTGTCCCGCCTGCCCTGGCCCCAGTACTTCATGGAAATCACCTACCTCGTGGCCGAGCGTTCCACCTGCACCCGGCGCAAGGTGGGGGCCATCGCGGTGAAGGACAAGCGCATCCTGGCCACGGGCTACAACGGCGCGCCTTCGGGCGTGGCCCATTGCCTGGACGTGGGCTGCCTGCGCACCCAGCTTGGCGTGCCCTCGGGCCAGCGCCACGAAATCTGCCGGGGGCTGCACGCGGAACAGAACGTCATCGTGCAGGCCGCCATCCACGGCATTTCGCTGGCCGGTTCGGAAATCTACTGCACCACCCAGCCCTGCCTGATCTGCACCAAGATGCTCATCAACTGCGGCGTCACGGCCATCCGCTACGCGGAATCGTACCCCGACCAACTGGCCGAGGACATGCTGCGCGAATCGGGCGTGCACTACGAGGTGCTGCCCTTCACCCCGCGCACGGGCGGCCCCTGCCTGCCGCCGGTCATCCCCAATGCGCCGGACGGTCCCGATGTGCCCGGCGGCACTGCCGGCGGCCCCGCCAGCGACGACGGCAGCTGTGG
>NZ_VRYY01000759.1 GCF_015731765.1 Nitratidesulfovibrio oxamicus | reverse complement strand
CAGGACGACGACGTGCCCGCCGCCGCGGCGGCGGGTGATTCCGCACGGACCGCGGGCGGCGGGGTGGCTGTGGCCTCTGCCTCGGACGGCGTTCCCGCTCCCAAAGCGCCGGCCAAGGCAAAGAAGGGCGCACGCAGCGACCCGGCCAAGGCCGCGAAGCTGTACGCAGAGGCGCGCAAGGAACTGGATGCCCTGCGTGGTGACGCAAAGCGGGCGGCCCTGCGTGAACCGTGGTTGCGGGTGATGGCCCTGTACGAGGGGGCGCGTGATGCCGCGCCGGAAGGGGAGCTGGCCCCCAATGCCGCCTACGGCATGGCCGTGGCGCAGGAGGAACTGGCGGCGCGCTCGTGGCGCAAGGACGATTTTCTCGCGGCGGTGACCCGCTACAATGAAGTGGCGGCCGCCTACCCCGATGATTCGCTGGCCGATGACTGCATGCTGCGCGCCGCGCGGCTGCGGGCCAGCCGCCTGGACGACACCGATGGGGCGCACCAGTTGCTGGAAGCGCAGCTGCGCCGCTACCCCAAGGGCGACATGGCCGGAGAGGCCCGCGCCCTGCTGGCGGACCTGACCGCAGCGCGCATCACCGCAGCG
>NZ_VRYY01000758.1 GCF_015731765.1 Nitratidesulfovibrio oxamicus | reverse complement strand
ACCGCCACCAGCCCGCGCTTCAGCAGCCCCTCCAGCGCCGTGGCGGAGGCAGCGCCAAGGTCGCGCAGTACGGCGCGGCGGCTGGCCGACCCCTTGTCCCACAGGTATTCCAGCAGTTGCACCTGGCGCACGGCGGAAGGCCGCACCGGCCACGGCGGGTCCGCCGTCACTGCGCACAGTTCCGCGTCGGCGGCGTCCTCCGCCTTGTCCAGCACCTCGCCCCGGCCATCCATCCAGGCCTGGCCCAGACGGTGCAGGGCAGAAGGGTCCTTGTCGGCCAGCGGCACAAGGTCGCGGAACTTCAGCGTGCGCGCCCGCCCGTCCTCGAAAAAGCGCAGCCGCACCTGGGTGGTGCGCAGCCCCACGGGCAGAAAGTTGCCCAGTATCTGCCCTTCACTCGCTGCCTGCCGCAGCGCCAACTGGCGCACCATGTCCAGATACCCGGCGTCCAGCAGCGGCTCGCGCTCCAGCGGCCACAGCATGGGCCGGGCCACCACGCCTTCCGGCAGCGCGCCCCCGCCTGCCGTAGCGTACGCCTCGTCATCCAGCAGCACGCCCACGCGCACCGCGCCGTTGCCCAGCGGCACAGCCACCC
>NZ_VRYY01000757.1 GCF_015731765.1 Nitratidesulfovibrio oxamicus | reverse complement strand
CCCTGCCGCTGGGCTGGCGCGTGGTTGTGCTGCTGGCGGTGTTCTGCGGCGGAGCCTGGGCGGCGGGACGCGCCGCGCAGGTGCTGGGCCGGTGCGACCCCGGCAGCGTGGTCATCGACGAGGTGGCCGGGCAGTGGATGACCATGCTGCCCTTTGCCACGTTGTCGCCGCTGGGCGTGCTGACCGCTTTCGTGCTGTTCCGGGTGTTCGACATCCTGAAGCCCGGCCCGGTTGGGGCCTCGGAATCGTGGCTGGAGGGCGGCCCGGGCATCATGATCGACGACATGGTGGCCGGGGCCTGCGCGGCTGCGGTGCTGGCCGTGCTGCTGTGGCTGGGCCTGCCTGGATAAGGGGAGGCAGGCGGCAGGCTGCCGGAACGATGCGGTGACCCGCGAGTGGGATTGCAATTATATATAATAATTGATAAATATCACATGGCGGCACGACGGCCCGCGTATCACGAGGTTCGTGATGCGCGGGCCGTCGCGCGTTGCGTGCGTGCGTTGAGCTCACGGCGTGGCTTGTGCGGCGCGGGCAGTGCGGACAGCGGCCCGCTGTCGGTGCGCATGCCTGGCCGGTGGCGGATCAGCCCCGCT
>NZ_VRYY01000756.1 GCF_015731765.1 Nitratidesulfovibrio oxamicus | reverse complement strand
CGGGCGCGGGCACGCTGCCCCCGCCGTCGCCCACGGCAATCTGCCGCAGCACCAGGGGCGCGCCCCCGGCGTAGGCCGCCGCCAGCTTTTCCAATCCCTTCGCGGTCCAGATGCCTTTCAGCTCATCGCTCATGACGTAACCTCGCGTACTTCGTGTCGGACCAAAATGTATTGCACGGCCACCACCCCGGCTTGCAGCGGGGCGGGCGGGAACGGCGCTTCGGAACCGGTGGCCACCACGTGCTCGACCACCACCGATGTGGTCAGCACGGCCCCCAGCGTCAGCGGTGCCGCGCCCCGACCGGTGAACTGCACCAGCCCCACCACAGAGCGCGCGGGCTTGTATTCGTTGACCAGATCCAGCACGGCCTCGATGTCGGCCTGCCCGAACAGCGCGGGCGGGTTCAGCAACTCCACGTCGAAGTGCGCCCACAGCTCGGCGTTGTGCTCGCGCAGGTTGCGCACCCTGCCGCCGGGGTAGCCGTATTCCTCAAGGATGCGCGGCAGCCCTTCCACGGTGCCGCCCATGGCGTGCCAGGCGTAGGCCCGCTCCACCCGGCGGCGGTGGCGGGCGTCGTCATCGTGCCGGGTGCGCGG
>NZ_VRYY01000755.1 GCF_015731765.1 Nitratidesulfovibrio oxamicus | reverse complement strand
TGGCGGCCAGCGCAACGCCGGGTGCCCCGATACCGGGCGGCATGTCGGGGGGGGCCGGGGCGGGAATCCTGGCCGCGTTCGCCCTGCCCGCGCCCGACTGGGCCATGCTGGGGCACGCCCTGTTGCTGCTGTTCTGGATCGTGGTGGGCTGGGAAGTGGTGGGCAACTACAGCGCGGAGGTGCGCAATCCGCGCCGCACCATCCGCAAGGCGGTGATCCGTGCGCTGGCCGCCGTGACGGCGGTGGACCTGGCCGTGGCGGGGGGCATGCAGTGGCTGGCTGTGCGCGGCGCGGCGTTCCCGGTATTTGGGGAATCAGTGGCATTGGGGGCATTGAGTGCATCGGCCAGTACCGGGGCCACCGGCACGTTGACAGTGACGGGTTCTGCTGGCGCCGCTGGCAACATCGTCGTACCGCCGGACGGGGTGGCCGCGCTGCTGACGCCGCTGTTCGGCGCGTGGGGCGGCCCGGTGCTGGGGGCGCTGGCATTGGCCCTGTGCGCCACCACCTACCTGATGTTCGTGGGCGGGGTGGCGCGGCTGGCGGCCTCGCTGGGGGCGGACGGCATCCTGCCGCGCGCGGTGGGGATGCGCGCCCG
>NZ_VRYY01000754.1 GCF_015731765.1 Nitratidesulfovibrio oxamicus | reverse complement strand
CGCGCCGCCCGCGACGGGCTGGCCGCCGCCGCCGCCGCCCGGCGCGAGACCGAGACGCAACTGGAATACACCTTCATTCGCGCGCCGTTCGATGCGGTGGTGCTGACCAAGAACGCGGACGTCGGCGACATCATCACCCCGCTGGGCGCGGCGGCCAACGCCAAGGCCAGCGTTGTGACCATTGCCGACATGGGCTCGCTGCTGGTGGAAACGGACGTCAGCGAATCCAGCGTGGGCCGGGTGAAGCCAGGCGCCCCCTGTGAAATCGCTCTGGATGCCCTGCCGGACGAACGCTTTGTGGGGCGCGTGCACATCATTGTGCCCACGGCCGACCGCAGCAAGGCCTCGGTCATGGTCAAGGTGGCCTTCGATGTGCTGGACACGCGCGTGCTGCCGGAAATGAGCGCCCGCGTGGCCTTTCTGGAACGAGCGCCTTCCGCTGACGAGCGCCGCCCCCGCCCGACCGTGCCCGCCACCGCCGTGCGCGGCGAAGGTGATGCGCGCAGCGTGTTCGTTGTGCGCGATGGCCGGGCGCTGCGCACCCCGGTGCGCACCGGCATGCCCCTTGGCGATGCGGTGGAGTTGCTGTCCGGCCCGGC
>NZ_VRYY01000753.1 GCF_015731765.1 Nitratidesulfovibrio oxamicus | reverse complement strand
GACGCGGGCAGCCCGTTCGTGCGTGCGCCGCTGAGCGACAGGGTGCTGCGCGCCAGGCCCGCCGTTGAACGCCCGGTGGCGGAAGGCGAGCAGTGGCGCATGCGTGCCGCCGTGGCCCGTCCCGACGAAGCGTTTTCCATGGCCGATGGCGGGGTGTTTGCCGTTGCCACGGACGCGGTATCTTCAGGTGTCGCCATGGACGTGACGCAGGCGGTGGTGTTGCCAGCGTCGGTGCATGCGACGGTGGCGGCATCGCTTGCGGGCGGTGGCCTGCCAGGCGTGCCCGGTGTCTCTGGTGTACTCGGTCCCTTGGGTGGCGTGGCGGAAGAATTCTCCTCATCCCGTTCCTTCCCCTCGGTCAGCTTTGCCGGGGGCGGAGTGGCCGTGTCCACCGTGGACGGGCACCGTCCCGTGGATGCCATGGCCGACGCTTCGCCCATGATCCTGCTGGGGCTGGACCCCTTGCGCGTCGAGGGTGGCCGCGTGGGCGAACCCACCCTCGTGGCCGAACCCGCCTTCTACGGCGAGGCCCTGGACCAGGCCGGGCGGCCGCTGCGCTGGTCGCGCGGGGAAACGGCCCGCCTGCTGGCCAAGGAGTGCGCC
>NZ_VRYY01000752.1 GCF_015731765.1 Nitratidesulfovibrio oxamicus | reverse complement strand
GCGGCGGATGCTAAGCGCGCCCGGCCACAGCCGCGCGGCCAGCGACAGCAGCACCGACTGCGGGCACAGGTACCGGCACCACAGGCGGGTGCGGGTGCGCCATTCCGCGGCCAGCAGCGCGGCGATGAGCACAAGGCCCACCCATGCCCAATCCCACGCCCCGGGGGCCGGATATGCCAGGGCCAGCAGTTGCAGGGTGATTTCTCCGGGCAGGGAAAACTGGTTCAGCAGCGGCGCGCCCGCCAGGGCCGCCAGGGCCAGCCCGGCAACGGTCAGGCCCGCCCGGACGGGGAATCCGCTTTTCCATGGAGTGGACAGGCTGGCGGGCCTGGATGCGTCCGACCGGGCAGCAACGTCCGACCGGGCAGCAACGTCCGGCCGGGCAGCAACGTCCGGCCCGGCTCCGGTCCGGGGACGGGCGAGGCAGGACGCACATGCCGCACGGGGGCCGCTCTTGCTTCGGGCATGCACCAGTTCCGACAGCAGCCCGTACGGGCAGCCCCAGGAACAGAACACCCGGCCCAGCACCACGGCCACGGCCAGCACCAGCAGCCCGCCCAGCAGCAGGCGCGCGCCGGGCAACGTACCTGCTGCCAGCACCTGTGCGGCGGCC
>NZ_VRYY01000751.1 GCF_015731765.1 Nitratidesulfovibrio oxamicus | reverse complement strand
CCGCGCGGGGGGTGGCGGCCTTCCTGCGCGATGCCCTGACCACCCAGGCCCCGACCGGCCATCCCGCGTTTCCCGTCACCTGGGTCACCCCGCACATCGCCGCCGGTCCCGCGCCGGTGACGCGCCAGCACCTCGACGCCCTGCGCGAACAGGGCATCCAGGCCATCCTGAACCTGTGCGAGGAACTGTGCGTGCTGGCCGACCTGGAGCAGGAACAGGGCTTCGACGTGTTCTACCTGCCCATAGAGGACGAGCACGCCCCGGACGAGGCGGCCCTGGAACAGGCCCTGGACTGGCTGGACGAGGCCGTGTACCTGGGCCGCCGGGTGTACATCCACTGCCGTTACGGCATCGGTCGCACCGGCACGGTGCTGAACGCCTACCTGCTGCGCCGGGGACTGGGCCAGCGCCGCACCGAACGGCTGATGCGCCGCCTGCGCTCCAAGCCCGCCAACTACCGCCAGTGGAGCGCCCTGCGCCGCTACGGACGCCGCAACCGCGCCCTGACCCTGCGCGAACCCGCGCCAGAACCCGCCCGCCACGATGATCTTCTGCCCGTGCTGGCCGAATACGAGGCCCTGGCCGCCCGGCTGGACGCCACCCTGCGCGCCATGCCCC
>NZ_VRYY01000760.1 GCF_015731765.1 Nitratidesulfovibrio oxamicus | reverse complement strand
GCCGCCGTGCGGCGGTTGGGTGGCGACGGGGCGCGGCTGGCCGCGCTGGCGGGGCGGGTGCGCTCCGGCGACCCCGACAACGTAGAGGCGCAGGCAGCCAGATTGTACTGGCCGCTGTGTTTCGGTTCCGACTTCACGCGGGACAGGGATTCCGGCGGCGTGAATGCCCGGCTTAATTATGGCTACGCCATATTGCGGGCCATGGTGGGGCGTGCCGTGTGTGGGGCAGGGCTGCATCCGTCATTGGGACTGCACCACCACAATCGTTATGATGCGTTCTGCCTTGCCAGCGACATGATGGAGCCGTTTCGCCCACTGGTGGATACGGTGGTGGCGGGCATGGAGCCATGCGGGCCGGGGGCGGAACTGGACGGGGCAGCCAAACGCGCCCTGCTGGAGGGGGTATGCGGCAGGTTTGCGGTGGAAGAAGAGGCCCGGACGCTGTGGGATATCGTCACGCGGGCCTGTTCATCGCTGGCGGGCGTGGTAGGCGGCGCGCGGCGCGGGCTGTGGCTGCCCCCGGTGGAGCCGCTATGTGGCTGCGGGCTACAAGGGGACGGTTTGGACGATGACGGCGATGCCGCGTGACCTTTCGGGGTATCGCATCATGTGGTGCATAGCCCTGTTCGACTTGCCGGTGGTGACGGCAGAGGAACGCAAGCGGGCCAACAGGTTCCGCAAGATATTGCTGGGGGCCGGGTTCACCCGGTTGCAGCTTTCCGTTTATGCCCAGCCGTTTCCCGATGAACGCCGCAGCGAACGGGCCGTGCGGATCATCAAGTCTGAACTGCCGCCTGATGGCGAGGTGCGCTTGATGTTTCTGACCGACAAGCAGTTTGCCCGCATGCAGGTGTTTTTGGGAAAAAAGGCCAAACCCGTGGAAAAAGCGCCCGAACAACTCTGGCTTTTGTAGGAATTTGAACGGGATTTTCGGAATGTTGAAGGCCGCTTGCGCGGCCTTCAACTGTAAACGGGGTCTGATTCAGGTCAAGTCACAACGCAAATAACGAGCGATACACCCGCGTTCAAACTGTAAACGGGGTCTGATTCAGGTCAAGTCACAACGATGTACGCTCAGTGGTGGAACGGCATGTCACTGTAAACGGGGTCTGATTCAGGTCAAGTCACAACTCGAACAGATCACGCACGTACAGTTCCTGTCACTGTAAACGGGGTCTGATTCAGGTCAAGTCACAACCAAAGGTCTGGTCAACCGCCGCAACGCCATACTGTAAACGGGGTCTGATTCAGGTCAAGTCACAACATGATGAGTGCTCGCACGCCCCCGGCTGCCACTGTAAACGGGGTCTGATTCAGGTCAAGTCACAACGTCATCAGCAAGATGGGCCTTTCTGCGGAAACTGTAAACGGGGTCTGATTCAGGTCAAGTCACAACATGATGCGGGTGCGCTCTTCACGCGACCAACTGTAAACGGGGTCTGATTCAGGTCAAGTCACAACCGGCGTGCAGGTCGGGGTTGTCGCGGGCAAACTGTAAACGGGGTCTGATTCAGGTCAAGTCACAACTGGACGAAGCTCACTATATCAAGAACGACGAACTGTAAACGGGGTCTGATTCAGGTCAAGTCACAACCCTGTACGTCTACAGGATCATCCACGAGGTCACTGTAAACGGGGTCTGATTCAGGTCAAGTCACAACGGATAAGGTTGAACCCCGTTCTCGAACATCACTGTAAACGGGGTCTGATTCAGGTCAAGTCACAACCCTGGGTGTACGGTGACGCCCGTGTGTCCGACTGTAAACGGGGTCTGATTCAGGTCAAGTCACAACCCTCCAGGCTACCCGGCTAAACGGATCGCCACTGTAAACGGGGTCTGATTCAGGTCAAGTCACAACCGGTACGCAAGACGGCAGCATCGTACTCGCACTGTAAACGGGGTCTGATTCAGGTCAAGTCACAACTCGCTGTTGTCCTTCATGCGCGGCAGCTTGACTGTAAACGGGGTCTGATTCAGGTCAAGTCACAACCAGATGTCGAAACACGGAAACGGGATATGACTGTAAACGGGGTCTGATTCAGGTCAAGTCACAACGGCAGGCGGTTCCAGCCGTCCATGACAGTCACTGTAAACGGGGTCTGATTCAGGTCAAGTCACAACACAACGGCGCGCAGGTGCCCTTCGCCGTCAACTGTAAACGGGGTCTGATTCAGGTCAAGGCACAACGTGATTGGCTGGTCAACGGTGTGGTCACCAACTGTAAACGAAGAAAGATTCACGGCGGCACTACAAGGTGCGGGCATCCTTAATTCCCTTCCCCCTTCCCATCCTCCAACGGCAAATCCAACTGCCAGATATCCTCGTCGTAGTCCTTGCTGACGATGAAGCCGACTGAGCGCGCCAGTTCGGCCATGGACTTGTTGTCGCCAAGGGCCGCGCCCACAATGCGCTTGGTGCCGCGCGCCTTGCAGTAGCGGATGATCTTCTGCATCAGCAGCTTGCCCAGGCCCTGCCGCTTCAGATCGGATCGAACGGCCACGGCGAATTCCGCCTCGCTGTTGTCGGTGCTGACCATGGCCCGCACCACGCCCAGCGTGCGCACCACCCCTTCGTTGTCCGGTCCCTTGGCGATGAAGGCCATTTCGCGGTCGTAGTCGATCTGGGTCAGCTTCACCATTTCGGCGCGGGGCAGCTTGGCCACGTTGCCGAAGAAGCGGAACCGCTTGTCTTCGGCTGACAGGCTTTCCACAAATTCCCAGTGCTCCGGTTCGTCTTCCGGGCGGATGGGCAAGAGGTCCACGTGCCGTCCGTCGCGCAGGGCCACGCATTCCTCCAGCTCGCGCGGGTAGGGGCGGATGGCCAGCTGGTCCGTGCCGGTGGTGGTGGACCAGGCAATGCGCATGTGCGCATCCAGCGCCACCACGCCGTCGGCATCCACGAACAGCGGGTCTATCTCCAGCTCGAATATTTCGGGTATGTCGATGATCAGCTGCGACACCTTGCACAGCAGCAGGCGCACGGCATCCAGATTCACGCGGTCCTTGTGGCCGCTGCCGCGCAGCAGGCGGTACACCCGCGTGCGCGACACCAGTTCCTGCGCAAGGCCCATGTTCAGCGGCGGCAGGGCGGTCTGGCGGTCGGCCAGCACCTCTGCCATGGACCCGCCCTGCCCGAAGCGGATGATGGGGCCGAACACCGGGTCGGTGGCGGTTTCCACGGCCAGTTCGTGCGCCCCGGCCAACCGGCACATGCGCTGCACGGCGTAGCCTTCCATACGCGCGCCGGGCATCTGGTCGCACACGTTGTTGGCGGTGGACAGGGCGGCGTCCATCACCTCTTCGTCGCTGGCAAGGTTCAGCGCAACGCCGCCCGCCAGCGACGTGCGCGGCACGTCGGGCGATTCCACCTTCAGCGCCACGGGGTAGCCGATCTGTGCCGCTGCGGCCACGGCCTCGCGCGGGGTCTTCACGTGGCGCGTCTCGGCCACGGGTATGCCATAGGCGGTGAGCACGGCGTGGGCCTCTGCCGGGGTCAGCAGCATGCGCTTGGCCTCCAGCGCGTCGTTCACCACCATGCGCGCCGCCGTCACGTCGGGGTTGAAGGCCTCCGGCAGCGAGGGCGGCGTTTCCATCAGCGTGTCCTGGTTGCGCCGGTACTCCACCATGTTCAGGAAGGCCCGCACCGCGTTGTCCGGGGTGAAGTGGCTGGGCACCCCGGCGGCGGCGAACTTGCGGCGCGCCCCGGCGGCGTCGTCTATGCCCAGCCAGCTTGTCAGCACCGGCTTGCGGCTGCGGCGCGCCACCTCTATGACCGCGCTCGCCACGTCGTCACTGGGCATGGAAAAGGTGGGCACGTGCATCACCAGCACGGTGTCCACGCCCCGGTCGTCCAGCAGAATCTGCAACGCCTTGGCGTACATGGCCCCGTCGGCGGAACTGCGCACGATCAGCGGGTTCCAGTACGACCAGTCGCGCCCCAGTTCGTTGTCCAGCGCCTGGCAGGTTTCATCGGAAAGTTCGGCCAGCTTGCCGCGCCCCTGCAACAGGGCGTCGGTGGCCAGAAAGCCGGGGCTGCCGCCGTTGGTCAGGATGGCCAGCCGGTCGCCCTTCAGCGGCTTGGCAAGGGCCAGCGTTTCCACCGTGTCGAACATGGCGTCGATGTCGGCCACCCGCAGCATGCCCGCCCGGCGAAACGCGGCGTCGTACACCTCGTCCGCGCCCAGCAGCATGCCGGAATGCGCGGCAGCCGCAGCCGCAGCCGCCTCTGACCGGCCCGCCTTGATCACCAGCACCGGCTTGTTGCGGGCCAGCGCGCGCGCGGCGGACATGAAGCGCCGGGCGCTGTCGATGGTCTCTATGTACAGCAGCACGGCGCGGGTGTTCACGTCGCCGTTCAGGTAGTCCAGCACGTCGTTGAAGTGCACGTCGTACCGGTCGCCCAGGGCGATGAAGTGCGAAAAGCCGATGCCCTTGGACGTGGCCCAGTCCAGAACGGACGTGAACAGCGAATCGGACTGCGAAAGAAAGGCCACCTTGCCGGGCAGCGCCTCTCGCGGGGCAAGGCTGGCGTTCACCCCCACCGACGGCGTGATGAACCCCAGGCAGTTGGGCCCCAGCACCCGCACGCCCCAGCGTTGCGCGGCCTGCAGCAGGGCGGCCTTCTGCACTTCGCGCCGTTCGCGGTCGAACCGGAAGAACCCCCGGCTCATGATCACGGCGGCGCGGGTGCCGCGCTTGCCCAGTTCTTCGATGTAGCCGGGAATGGTTTCGGGCGGGGAACAGATGATGGCGAGGTCCGGCGTCAGGGGCAGGGTGTCGATGGCGGTGTGGCCGGGCATGCCCGCCACGGCCTCTCCCGTTTCGTTCACCGGCAGCACCGGCCCCAGAAAGGTGCCGGACATCAGGTTTTCCATGATGACGCAGCCCGGCTCGCCCGGCGTGGACGTGGCCCCGATGACGGTCACGGAATTGGGCTTGAACATCTGTTCCAGGGACGATTGCGTGGCCACCGTGCGAACCCCCTTCCGTCGTGCCGCCGCGTGCGGGCAGGTGCGGGCGCGCCGGGCGGGTTGCCCGGCGTCGTGCGGTGCGCGGTTGCGGCGGCCACGGTGGTGTCGGGGCGGCGGGGAAGTGGCGCGGGCGGGGCGCTTGCTGTCGCCCCGGCGTGCCGTCCCCGTCCGGTGACGGGCCGTCCTGCGCCGTTCATGGGGCGCACCATTTCGGGCATTCTTTCCGTCCACCGGCAAAAAGTCAATTTCACCGGCGCGGGATGACCGTTCACCGAAAAGGGGGTGGCGCACGCCTTCGCATGTTTGCGGCGCGCGGCTAGACAAGGGCTGTGAGCCACGCCCCGCCGCAACACAAGCAGGGCCGCCACGCAAAGGCCGGAAACACCGGCGTACCGCCAAAAGAACGGGAGGCAACGGCATGAGCCAGAACAAGTCCGACAAGATCGAAAGCATGATGGACGAAAAGCGCCTTTTCGCCCCGCCCGCCGCGCCTTCCGGTGAACGCCGCCGCCCGCACGTGAACGGCATGGACGAGTACCTCGCCCACCGCGAACGCGCCGACAAGGATCCCGAAGGGTTCTGGGGCGACCGGGCAAGGCAGCTGCTGGACTGGTTCACCCCGTGGGACAAGGTGATGGACGCGGACATGAACGAGCCGCGCATCGAATGGTTCAAGGGCGCCACGCTGAACGTGGCGTACAACTGCCTGGACCGCCACCTGGTCAATGGCCGCCGCAACAAGGCCGCCATCATCTGGCAGGGCGAGCCGGAAGACGACGTGCGCGTGCTGACCTACCAGATGCTCTACGACGAGGTGTGCCGCTTCGCCTCTGTCTTGCAGGGCCTGGGCGTGCAGAAGGGCGAACGCGTTGCGCTGTACATGCCCATGATTCCCGAACTGGCCGTGGCCATGCTGGCCTGCGCGCGCATCGGGGCGGTGCATTCCATAGTTTTTGCCGGGTTCTCGGCGGTCAGCCTGCAGAACCGCATCCAGGACTGCGAGGCCAGGGTGGTGGTCACGGCGGACGCCGTGCTGCGCGCCGGGCGGTCCATACCGCTCAAGGTCAACGTGGACGAGGCCCTGAAGGACTGCCCCAGCGTGGAGCGGGTGGTGGTGGTCGACCGCGCGCACAGCAACTGCGCCATGCGCGAAGGCCGCGACATGTGGTGGCACGAGGCCATGGCCGACCGCACCCTTGATTCCACCTGCCCCTGCGCCAGGATGGACAGCGAGGACATGCTGTTCATCCTGTACACCAGCGGCTCCACCGGCAAGCCCAAGGGCGTGGTGCACACCACCGGCGGCTACCTTGCCTACGCGGCCCACACCACCCAGTGGGTGTTCGACCTGCATGACGACGACGTGTACTGGTGCACCGCCGACATCGGCTGGATCACCGGGCACAGCTACATCGTGTACGGCCCGCTGGCCCTTGGCGGCACCACGCTGATGTTCGAGGGCGTGCCCTCGTGGCCGGGGCCGGACCGGTTCTGGCACATCGTGGAAAAGTTCCGGGTCAACATCTTCTACACCGCGCCCACGGTCATCCGCGCCCTGATGCGCGAAGGCGCGCACTGGACGCAGAAGCACGACCTGTCGTCGCTGCGCGTTCTGGGCTCGGTGGGCGAACCCATCAACCCCGAAGCGTGGATGTGGTACCACGAGCACATCGGCCACAGCCGTCTGCCCATCGTGGACACCTGGTGGCAGACCGAGACCGGCGGCATCATGATTTCCGCGCTGCCGTACGCCACCACGCTGAAGCCCGGTTCCGCCACCATGCCGCTGCCCGGCATCGACGCGGCGGTGGTGAAGGCCGATGGCACCCCCTGCGGCCCCAACGAGGGCGGCCACCTGGTGGTGCGCAAGCCGTGGCCAGGCATGCTGCGCGGGGTGTTCGGATCGCCCGAGCGGTACAAGTCCACCTACTTCGAACGCTTCCCCGGCATGTACGAATCGGGCGACGGCGCCCGCACCGACGAGGACGGCTACACCTGGGTCATGGGGCGGCTGGACGACGTGATCAACGTCTCCGGGCACCGCATGGGCACGGCGGAAGTGGAGTCGGCCCTGGTGTCGCACCCCGCGGTGGCCGAGGCCGCCGTGGTGGGCATGCCCCACGCCATCAAGGGCGAGGCCATCTACGCCTACGTCACCCTGTCGGCGGGCACGGAGGAAACCGAGGAACTGCGCGCGGCCCTGCGCACATGGGTGCGCAAGGAAATCGGCCCCATCGCCACGCCGGAGGTCATCCAGTTCGCCGAGGGGCTGCCCAAGACCCGCAGCGGCAAGATCATGCGGCGCATCCTGCGCAAGATCGCCTCCGGCGCGGGTTCCGACTTCGGCGACACCTCCACCCTGGCTGATCCGGGGGTGGTGCAGGATCTCATCGAAGGCCGTGTCCAATTGACCGGACATTGATCATAGCAAGATGGGGCGCCCCGTTTGGCGGCGGGGCGTTCCATCCGCCGGCACCCACACCCGCGCCGGACGTGCGGCGATGTCCGGCGCGGGTGGCCGGCCACTACGGGGAGGCGCGGCTAGTATCGCGCCCCCTGAATGTTCTCTCCCCCCTTCCCGCATGAGGAGGCGGACCGGTACTACCGGTCCGCCTCCGACGTTTGTGGGGATGCCGGGGCGATGGGGCATGGCGACGTCGCTGCCCGGCTCGTGTCGAGCCGTGCCGGGCGGGGGGCGGTGGCGTGCGGCAAAAAAACTAGCCCGGTTGCCGCGCGTCGTGAAGAGATGTTACGTTGATGCATGGTTCCGGAGTTTTTCCGGTCCGACGACCGGCCCGCCCCGGTCTCGCCGTGCCCGGCCCGGAACATCCACCCGGCAGTGCCGTGCAGCGCCCCTTTAGCCGTGCCACCAGGTCCATCGACACCCCAGGAGGTTTCCATGCGCGTGTTCCCCTTGCGTCCGTTCCGTGCCCCCGTCCGTTCCGCGCGTCGCTTGCATCCCCGCCGGGCCGTCCGGCTCCCGGTCTTTCTGCTTTCACTGCTCTTGCTGTCGCTGGCGATGCTGACGGGGTGCGCGTGCAGGCAGCCTTCCGCCGCTTCCGATGGCCCCGGGGCGAAGGCCGCGCAGGTTTCCCCCGCCGAAGCGCCCCTGCTGCTGGAGCACCCCACCACCGGCGGCATGCTGTATGCGCGTGAGCCGGAACTGCTGCGGCGGTACACGAAGTTTCAGGTGGAGCACGTGGTGCTGCGCGAGGAACGGCCCGAGACGTTCCAGGGGGCGTCCCTGGAAGAAAAGGCGGCCATCGTCTTCATGACGCGTGATATTTTCGTGGATGCGCTGCGGCGTGGCGGCTGGGAGGTGACCGACACGGCCGGCCCCGGCGTGGCCCGGCTGCGGCTGATGATCTTCGGCATGCAGGCCACCGAGGTGGTGCCCAGCGATGCCGCCTACGACACGCCTTTCGGGCGCATCGACCTTTCGCGGCTGGACGATTCGGGCCGGGCGGCGCTGATGGGCAACGTCACCATCGGCGGCGAACTGACCGACGCGGAAACCGGGGCGCGGTTGCTGGGCTATGTGGAACGCTGTTCCGTCACCGGGCTGGATCCGCTGCGGGCCTTTGGCCGCTGGGACGCCGCGCGCAGCGGCGTGGAGGCCAGCGCCGTATCTCTTGTGCACGGGTGGAACCGGTTGCACGGAAAATAGCTGCCGCCGGATCGTGGCGCGAAATACCACCAGCCACGCGGCGTTGCCTCGTGGCTGGTTCTTTTTCGGACGGAGCTGCGGAAAGCGGGGGGGGGGGGGGGGGGGGGGGACGGAGACGGCGGGTTACCCCGGGCAGGTGGGCGCGGGCACGCCCCCGGGCGTTTCCCGGGGTGCTTCCGGCAGGGGCAGGCGCAGGGTGACCGTGGTGTCGCCGGGCTGGCTGTCGATGTCGATGAACCCCCCAAGGGCGGTGATGACGCCCACGGCCACGGACAGGCCAAGGCCCATGCCGCGCCCCACGGGCCGGGTGGAAAAGAACGGCTCGAACACGTGGGGCAGCACTTCGGACGCGATGCCGTGCCCCGTGTCGTGAAAGGCGATGCTCATCTCGCCGCCCGATGCGGGGGAAGAGGGGGGCGGGCCAGATGAAGGGGGGGGACCAGATGAGGTCGACGCGGACGCGGCGCTTTCCGGCGGGCCGGAACCAGCGGAAGGCGGAAACTCCACCCGTACTGTAACGGCAAGCTCGCGCTCCGTCGCCGGGGGCTGGGCGTATTCCACCGCGTCCAGTGCGTTTTCCGCCACGTGCACGAGCACCTGGCGCAGTTCCACGGGCGGAACCACGAGCAGGGGCGTGTCCGGCGGCACGTCCAGCCGCACCGCCATTCCAAGGTCGGCGGCACGGTCGGCCAGCAGGCGCAGGGCCTCGCCCAGCAGGTCGGCCACGCGCACCGGGCCGGGGCGCGGGTCCAGCCCCTTGCCGAAGAACAGCAGTTTGCGGGTTATCTCGCGCACGCGGCGGCTCTGGGCCTTGATCTTGACCACGGAACGTCGCATTTCCGCCGCGTGCGGGCTGGATGCAAGGTCCGGCTCGTCCAGCAGGTCCTCTATCCAGCCCGCCGCGTTGGTCATGATGTTCACGGGGTTGTTGATCTCGTGCGCCACGCCCTCGGCCAGCCGCCCGATGGAGGCCAGCTTGCCCGCCTCGATCATGCGGGCGTTTTCCTCCTGGCGCAGCTTGCGCTCGTGGGCGGCGCGCAGCTCGCGCACCAGATCGTCGATGTCGGCGGGCTTCAGCAGGTAGTTGAACGCCCCGTGGCGCATCCCCTCAACGGCGCTGCGCACGTCGGACGAGCCGGTCAGCATCAGCGCCTCCACCAGCGGCAGGCGCGCCTTCATGCGCCGCAGCAGGTCTATGCCGCTGGCCCCGGGCAGGCACACGTCCAGCACGGCCACGTCGAATTCCTCCCCGGCGTCCAGCAACGCCAAGGCTGATTCGGCGTCATAGGCGGTGCGCACGGCAATGCCGCGCGCACGCAACCGTTCGGCCAGCAGTTCGGCGAATGCCGTCTCGTCATCCACGAGCAGGGCGCGCATCATGCTTCCCTCGGATATCCCCGGCACTCACCCCGGCCATCCCTGCGGATGCCCGGCCACCGGAGACCCCAGGCGGGTGCGGCCCGCCGCTACTTTTTGTCTTCGTCCAGGATTTCGCGGGCGTTGTCGAATTCGCCTGCCTGCGCGAAGGTGGCTGCCACCATGGCGTCCTCGATCTTTTCGCGGAAGGCGCGGCGGATGTCGCGCACCAGGATGTCGATGTCCACGGGCTTCTTGTGGTACTCGAAGGCGCCCAGACGGCGGGCTTCTTCTTCGTCCTTTTCGGTGCCGTGGCCGGTCAGCACGATGACCTGCACCTGCGGGTAGGCCTTCTTGACGCGGCGCAGCACTTCCATGCCGTCGATGCCGGGCATGCGCAGGTCAAGGACCATGACGTCGGGCACCTCGCCGGCGGACACCATCTGCAGGGCTTCCTCACCGTTCAGGGCAACGGTGGCCCCGGCGTCGCGCATGGACATGCGTTCGGCCAGCGTGCGGACGAAATTTTCCTCGTCGTCCACCAGCAATACCTTGATACCCTTCATGACTGCTCTCCTTCGGGTTCGGGTGAAACTCGGTCCGCAAACCCGCGCGGCGGTGACAAAGCCGCCGCGCGGTGCATCTTTGTGTTCTAGATGGGCACGACGCCGTAGCACACGGCCACGTCGCCCAGGCCCACGTTGTCCAGGAAGCTGTTGTGGATGACGCGGCGCGCGGGGCGCACGCATCCCATCATCTCCAGGGCCGCGTCGCGGCAGTCGGCCTCTGCGAAGGCCACAGCCGCGAAGACATCTTCAAGCCGCCCGGCGCACGCGGGGGTGGCGGTGACGCCCGCCATGCGCATGGCCTCGCCGTGGTCCGCAGCATCGGCGAAGGCTACGGCTGCGAAGCAGCGTTCCAGCGTTTCACGAAGTGTTGCCATACGTTCCTCCGTTGTGCCGTGGCGGCAGAATGTTGCCGCCGCGTGAGACAAGTGTTTCAGGAGAGCAGTTGGCTATATCGTAGCTGAAACCGTTGCGACACGAAAGCGGAAAATATGGTCCCGCATCATGCGGTGCAGTTGGGACAGGGCAGAAAGAAGCGCAGTTGCGCGCCTTCCGCCTGTCGTACATCCGCTCCGCACGCCTGTATGCAGCGTGCAATGTCGGCGCTTGCGGTGGAAAGTTCCATGCTTCCGGAACCGGCCTGTGTGCCGGGCGGGGTAAAGTCCAGTTCCACGCCGGGCGCACCGTTGTGCAGGGCCGTGCGCAGCACCAACGCACCGCCGGTGGCGTACCGGGCGCTTCGGGCTGGCTCGCCCGACATGCCTGCTGCCGGGCCGACCGCCGTTCCGTCGGCCAGCCCTTCGCCCAGGCAGCAGCGC
>NZ_VRYY01000749.1 GCF_015731765.1 Nitratidesulfovibrio oxamicus | reverse complement strand
CGCGCTGGCCGCCTGGGCGGCTTCCGGCGCGGGGGCTTCCGCCACGGGTCCACCGCTGCGGCGACCGCCGAGGCCTTCGGGCAGGGTGATGTCGCCACCGGCCACGGCCTTGCGCAGGCATTCGAGAATGACCGAAATATCGAACGGGGTGACGTTGCCGGACGCGGGATCGATGCGCGCCACCAACGCTTCAAGCAGGTCCACGACCAGCAGCAACAGGTCCACCAGTTCGTGCGAGCCGGTCATTTCGCCCCGGCGCACGTTGTTGAGCAGGGTTTCCGCCTCGTGGGTCAGGCTGTTCAACTCGGCAAAGCCGATGATGCCGCTGTTGCCCTTGAGGTTGTGGAAGAAACGGAACAGGTCGTTGACCAGTTCCCCCTGCTCGGTGGGATTGCGCTCCAGTTCCAGCAACCCGGAGCTGAGATTTTCCGCCATCTCGCGGGCCTCGTCGATGAAGTCCTTGAGGTGCCCTTCGCCGAAGGCGGTAAGGGAGTAGGACTCCAGGGGCGCCAGCGTGGCGATCCACTCGGCGGCGCCACCCTCTGCCGGGGCTTCGCGCTCCGCCTGGGGCTGGGGCGCCGCTGCAACCGGCTCTGGCGCGGAAACGGGGGCAGCCACGGGCGC
>NZ_VRYY01000748.1 GCF_015731765.1 Nitratidesulfovibrio oxamicus | reverse complement strand
GTCGGCCTGACCGGCCTGCGCCGTGCCGGACACCGTGCCGTTGGCCCCGCCGCCGATCCCCCGCCGCGCCCTGCCGCTGCGGTAGGCCAGCACGCGAGACAGCGAAAGGGTGATGTCCTGCACGCGCAGGGGCTTTTGCAGGTATTCCCATACCCCGTGGCGCAGGGCGGTTTCCGCGCCGTCCGCATCGCCGAAACCGGTAACCACGATGATCTCAGGGGCGCATGGCAGGCGGCCAAAGGTGGTCACATGGGCCAGGCCGTTGCCATCGGGCAGCAGCACGTCCAGATAGACCACGTCGGGCGCACCAGTGGCGGCAAGGCGCAGCCCCTCCTCCAGGGTGGCGGCGACAAGGGCCTCGTGCCCCATGCCCACGGCCACTTCCGCCAGCATGGTGCGGACCATTGCTTCATCGTCCACCACAAGTATGCGGGCCATCAGCGATGCGTCTCCTTCGCCGGTAAGGTGCCCGGCGTTGCGGTATCGGTTGCGCCGCTGGCCGCAGCCGCACCAGTGGCGTCAGTCGGCGTGGTGACGGCCCGCACGCGGGCCACGCCCGCCTCGAGCAGAGGCAGCAGCCGGTCCAGCAGGGCCTGCAGGTCGGGCAGTGGGGCATCGGGTTCGG
>NZ_VRYY01000747.1 GCF_015731765.1 Nitratidesulfovibrio oxamicus | reverse complement strand
GGGGCGCGGATGCGGCCCTGCTCGGCGGCATGACGGCCCCGTCTGGCGTGGTGACGGGCAGTATCGGCGGCGGCGCGGCGGATGCGTCGGCGCCCGCGAATCCGCCCCGTCGGGCTGTTCCGGCACGTTCCATGCCCTTGGGAACCGCCGTGGGTCCGGACATGCATCCCGATGCCCGATATGACGATCCGGATGCCTTTGCCGGGCCGCCCGACAGCTGGGAGGCTTCCGGCAAGTCCGATGCTCGCCCCGGTCCGTTCGATGACGCGTCGGTTCCCGATGGTGGCGATGACGAGTTGGGCCCCCGCGCCACTTACGCGGACAAGGACTACGTGCGCATCAACCTGGCGGAGCTGTTCCTTCTGGAGCGGCGCAACAGGCCGGATGAACTGGCCGGACGCTACGTGTTTCGCGGCGCGGTGACCCGGCACCCCGCGCTGGATGCCCAGGGCGCGGTGGCCGTGTTCCGGGTGAGCCTGTACTGCTGCCTGGCCGATGCCACGGCGGGCGGCTTTGCGGTGCGGCCCGGCGTGCAGGATGCCGCCGACAAGCGCCCGGCGGATGGCGTGGCGGACTCCTCCGGGTCAGCCCCTTCCGGCTCATCGGGGGCGGCGCACGCCGCACAA
>NZ_VRYY01000746.1 GCF_015731765.1 Nitratidesulfovibrio oxamicus | reverse complement strand
GCCGCGCACGTGGCGTCCTGACGGGGGGTGTCCTGACGGGGGGCGTCCGGAGCGGCGGTCTGGCCGGGGGGCCGGGCGATGTCCGCCGTCAGGCCGGTGACGCCCCGGCGGACGGATGCCGGGGCGGAATTGACGACGGGGGCGTCAGTTTCCCGAAGGTGTGCGCCCCTTGCCGAGGGCACGCCCCAGCACAGAGGAGAAGCCGCCGGAGCCGCGCCCGCCGTGCTGATCGGAAAGCCTTCCGGCGTCGGAAGTTGCGTCGTCGCTGCCGTGCTCATGGTCAAGGTCCTGCTCCGTGAGTAGCGTTATCTGCTGGTCGGTGACGCCCAGCAGCAATCGCTTGTTCAAGAAGCGTACCACCATGAGCCCCTTGCGCGGGCCGATGGGCAGCTGCGCCTCCAGGCGCAGGTCGTCGCGCGAAAAGCCGCCCGCGCCCGGCACGGCGCGGAACAGCCCCCCGTGACGGCGCACGGCCCACAGGGCCAACCACAGCAGCCCCACCAGCAGGAACAGCACACCCACGGCCTGGATGTACCCGCCCCACGAAAAGGCGGGCACGGCGGCAGCAAGGCCGTCGGAGGCCCCCGCTGTCGCGTTGGCGTGCGCCATGGTGGCGTTCACGGCGT
>NZ_VRYY01000745.1 GCF_015731765.1 Nitratidesulfovibrio oxamicus | reverse complement strand
AGGGCGGCCAGGTCTTCACCGCGCGCGGCGCGGGCGTTGTTGCGGATGGTGGGCACCAGCACGGGCGCATCCCCGGACATGCGGCGCACTTCCTCGGCCACGGCTGCCAGGTCCTTGTCGGCCAGGCACGAGAAGATCACCACGGCGGGGCGCACGCACTGGTCGGCCAGGGCCTCGCGCAGGGCGGCCAGCCCGTGGGCGTTGTGCGCGCCGTCAATGACAAGGCGCGCGGGCAGGGCGGGCATGCCCGACATGTCGGACAGGGGTGGCATGCCGGGTGTTCTGGGAGCCACGGGTGCGTCCGCCCCGCCTGCCCCATCTGCCTCGTCTGCGCCGTACGATTCGGCGGCTGGGCGCTCCACCCATTGCAGGCGACCGGGAATCCACGCGTCGGCCAGTCCCCGGCGCACGGCGTCCTCGTGCGATTCCCACTCGTTGGCCTTGGCCAGCGTGATCCATGCTGCCATGGCCACCAGCGCGTTGGTGCGCTGGTGCGGTCCGGTCAGTCCCAGTTCCGCCTTGGCGGGCAGCCGGGCCAGGTCGTCGGCTTCGTGCAGGGTGGCGCCGCAGGCGTCCGCAGCCGTGCGCAGTTCGTCCATGGCGTCCGCTGGCTGGGGCGCGGTGACG
>NZ_VRYY01000744.1 GCF_015731765.1 Nitratidesulfovibrio oxamicus | reverse complement strand
CGCGCCTGCGCATCTGCCCTGGCCGCGGCAACTTCGCCTTGCAGCACAGCCCGGCGCGACGGCGGCAGTTGCGCCAGCGTGTCGAACATGGGCGCGGCGCGACGGTGGTCGTACCCCGCGCGGGCCATGCAGAACAGGGCCATGCGATCCATGTCGTGGCTGCCAGCCTGGCGGTCCGCCTCTGCACTTTCGGGCTTCACCAGCCCACCCGCCGGGGGCATGCCGTAATAGCCGCGCACGCCGGGCCTGTCGGTTGCGGACGACACCGCGCCAGCCTTGGGTTGCCCGCCGTGCCGCATATGCTTGGCCAATTCACGGCCCAGCACGGCGGCCAGTTCGTTATCATCGGAAAAACGCTCCAGCAGGCCGATGGTCACATGGATGGATTGGCCGGAGGAAAAGGCGTCCACGGTGTCGCGCACCTCCACGTCCATGGTGGCCTCGCACACCCGGTGAAAGCGAACCGGCACGTCCATGCGCAGGCCGTCGCGCTCCACGGTGTAGGACACGGTATCGCCCGCGCCCAGCGCCTTGGTGACCTGCCAGCGCAGGGTGCGCGCGGCCAGCTTGCCGGTGGGCATGGGCTGCCCGTTCACCGCCACCAGCACGTCGCCGGGGCGGATGCCCGCC
>NZ_VRYY01000743.1 GCF_015731765.1 Nitratidesulfovibrio oxamicus | reverse complement strand
CACCGGCGCGGACCAGCCGGGCGCCACCCCGGTGGTCTGGCAGCACGGCCACTGCCCGGTGTGCGGCAGCGCGCCGCTGGTGGGGCGCCTGGTGGGCAAGGAAGGGGCGCTGCACCATACCTGCTCGTTCTGCCGCCACGAATACCGCGCCAAGCGGTTGCAGTGTCCGTTCTGCCTGGAAAGCGAATCGAAGAACCTCGAATATTTCACCGCCGACGGCGAGCCCGGCTTTCAGGTGCACGTCTGCACGTCGTGCAAGGGGTACATCAAGGTGGCGGACTTCCGGGAATTCGACCGCATCTCCATTCCGGTGCTGGACGACCTGGAGTCGCTGGCGCTGGACATCGTGGCGCGCCAGCAGGGCTACGCGCGGCCCACGGCGTCGGCCTGGGGGTTCTGATGGCCGGGCGCGACGCGACGCAATTGCCGGCAGGGGCCATTCCTCGCCAGGTTTCCGTGCGCCGGTACAAGGACGCGGCCTGGGGCGACATGGACGATGTGTTGAGCCGTGAAGTGCCGGTGCGTGTTGAATGGGGGCCGGAACCCGGAGGCGCGGGCGACGCGGGCATCGCCGCCGGGTCCACCCGGCTGTGGGCCTGGCCGCACGGCCTGGCCGACCTGGTTCTTGGCC
>NZ_VRYY01000750.1 GCF_015731765.1 Nitratidesulfovibrio oxamicus | reverse complement strand
CTGCTGCCAGCACCTGTGCGGCGGCCAGCGGGTCGGCCAGCGGCAGGCCCCATGCCTCCAGCGAGAACAGCGTGCCGGACACGCCGTGGAACCCCTTGCGGTTCAGCCAGGGCAGCGCCGCGAACAGGACCAGCACGGCCCATTGCACGGGGCGTCGCCAGCGTGCGTGCCACGGTTTCATGCCGGGTTCCCTCCGTGTCCGGGCGCGGCGTCGGTGGCGTCAGCCCCGCCTGCCGCCATCCCGTGCCCGGCGGTTTCATCCATGCTTGATGCCGTCCTGCGTCCTGCGTTGGGGCGCACCACGATGGCGTCCACCGGGCAGACGTGCTCGCATACCCCGCAGCCCACGCAGGCATCGGCAACGGCGGGGATGTCGCCGCCTTCCAGCACCATGGCCGTACCGCGCAACGGGCATTTGTCGTAGCAGGTGCGGCACAGCACCGTGCCCACCCAGTTGTGGCAGCGGTTCTTGAGCAGCACGGCCATGCCCATGTCCGCCCGGGCCATGTCGCGCACCGGTCGCAGCGCGCCTGAAGGGCACACCGGCGGGCACTTCATGCACAGCCAGCAGGGGATGGACCTGGCGTGGATGTACGGTGTGTTGCGCGCCTGGCCCAGGAGTCCGGCCATGCGCCCGGCGGCCATGCGGATGGACCCGTACGGGCAGGCTTCCGCGCATTTGCCGCAGTGGATGCACCGGGCGCGGAACTCCGCCTCGGCCCGTGCGCCCGGTGGCCGCAAAAGGCCGGACGCTGGAGACAGCGCGCCGCTCCCCTCCGGCTGCTTGGAGGAAGCGGGCACCTCAGGCGCTCCGGTGCTTGCGTTCCCACGGGGGACACTTGATGGCTCCGCCGTCGGCCAGTTCATCCTCGTAGGTCAGGTAGGCCAAGTCCACCGACAGCACCCCGTCCCACGCCGCCAGCCGCTTGAACTCCTGTTCCATGCGGTCCGACGCGGCCTCCAGCACCGCCACCAGCCGCCCCGGGATCTCGGCCCGGTGTACCTCGGAAATGCCCGGGTCCACCGACAGCCGCGTCCATACCGCTTCCGCCGTGTCCACGTCGGTCTGCACCAGAATGCCTGCTATGGCCATCGTGGCCTCCTTGGAATGTTGACTGGGGAGTGAGGCGCCGGGGAGGGAACCCTTAACGGCTGCCGCAAGGGGCCCCTCCCCCGCATTGCTTCCTCTGCCGGCCCCCTACGCCTTGCGTATCCGCGCCGCGCAGATCTTGTATTCCGGCTCGCGCGAGATGGGGTCTGTCGCGTCCAGGAACAGCTTGTTGACCAGCTTTTCCCGGTCAAAGAACGGCACGGCGATGAGCCCGGTGCGGCACACGTCGCTGACGCGCGCGGGCAGGGTCAGCTTGTCGCGCCGGGTTTCCACAACGCAGGCGTCGCCGTGGGCGATGCCGAGGTTCTTGGCGTCGTCGCCGTTGATCTCCACGAAAGCGGACGGGTTGGCCTTTTGCAGTTCCGGCACCTTCCCTGTCATGGTGGCGGTGTGCCAGTGGTCGATGACGCGCATGGAGGTCAGGTACAGGGGGTAGTCGGCGTCGGGTTCTTCCGCCGCGCCCTGGTAGGGGCGCATCCACAGGGCGGCCTTGCCGTCGGGCCTGCCGTAGAAGAAGAACTTGTCCGGATGGTCGGCGGGCACGATGGGGTCTTCACCGCGCACGTAGCGCAGCCGGGTGCCGGGGTGCTTTTCGTCCGGGCAGGGCCAGATGAGGCCCGATTCCTTGCGCAGCCGTTCGCGGGTCATGCCGTAGAAGTTGTAGGTGGTGCCCTTGCTGACGGTGCGCCATTCCTCCCACACGTCGGCGGCGTTGCGGAAGTTGACCAGCTTGGGGTCGACGCCCATGCGCCTGGCGAACTCCACCAGGGTGTTCACGGTGGGGCGGCAGCCCTGCGGCGGCTCCACGGCCTTTTCGATGAGCGAGTAGCGGCGCTCGCCGCAGCCGTACACGCCGTCACGCTCGCACCAGAAGGCCGGGGCCAGCACCAGGTCGGCGTAGCGCAGGGTGACGGCGTCGGGGAAGGCCTCGATGACCGCAATGAACGAGTCCGGGTGGCTCATGGCCTTGTGGACCTTGTTCAGGTTGGGCAGCGTGTGGGCGGGGTTGGTCTCGCAGATCAGCAGGGCCTTCACGTCGCCCTTGCCCAGCGCCTCGAACATGGCCACGGTGTGATAGCCGGGGTCGGGCGAGATCGTGCCTTCGGGCACGCCCCACAGCTGTTCCATTTCGGCGCGGTGCTTGGGGTTGGCGATGACGCGGCCCGCAGGCAGGAGGTGCGAGAGCGCGCCCGCGTCGCGCACGCCGCCGCAGGCGTTGGGCTGGCCGGTCAGCGAGAAGGAGGTGGCGCCGGGGCGGCATATCTGCCCGCTGATCAGGTGCAGGTTGTGGATCAGGTTGTTGGCCCACACCCCGCGGACCCGCTGGTTGATGCCCATGCACCACAGCGACATGGTGGCGGGCGATTCCGCGAACAGGCGTGCGGCCTGCCATATCTGCTCTTCCGGAATGTGACAGATGGCGGCGGCCTTCTCCGGCCTGTAGTCCTCCAGGAAGGCCTTGTAGTCGTCGAAGGTGCAGTCCTTGCCCTCGTTGTCCTTGAAGGCCACGTACTTGCCCCAGAAGCGGGAGTTGTCCAGTTCCTCGTGGATCATGACCCAGGCCATGGAGTTCATGAGGGCAAGGTCGGTGCCGGGGCGGAAGGCGATGTGCAGGTCGGCGATGCGCGAGGTGTTGGTGCGGCGCGGGTCGGCCACGATGATCTTGACGCCGGGCGTGGCCTGCTTGCGCCGCGCGATGCGCCGGAACAGCACGGGGTGCGCCTCCGACGTGTTGGACCCGATGATGAAGAAGCACGAGGCCTGGTCGATGTCCTCGTAGGTGCCCATGGGCTCGTCCTTGCCGAACGAAGTCACGTAGCCGCCCACGGCGGACGCCATGCACAGGCGGGGGTTGCCGTCCACGTTGTTGGTGCGCAGCCCGGCCTTGAAGATCTTGCTGGCCAGGTACGATTCCTCGGTCAGGCACTGGCCGGAGCCGTAATAGGCCACGGACTTGGGACCGTGGGTGTCGATGGCGGTGCGGAACTTCTTCGCCAGCAGGTCAAGCGCCTCGTCCCAGCCGATGGGTTCCAGCGGGCCGCCCTTGGTCTTGCGCGCCATGGGGCTGGTGACCCGGTCGGGCGAGTTCAGCACCGGAATCAGCAGCGCGCCCTTGAGGCACAGCAGGCCCTTGTTGTGGTTGTCCGGGTCGCCCTTGATGGCCACTGCCTTGCCGTTCTTCACTCCCACCAGCACACCGCAGCCGGTACCGCAGTAACGGCATACGCCCTTCACCCAGGTGTCGGGCTTGTCGTCCTGCCGGGCGGCCGATGCCGGCAGCGGCGCGCCGCTGACGGCGGCCAGCGCGGCGGACAGGGCCATGTAGCGCAGAAAGTCGCGTCTGGAGCATTCCATGGTTGTCTCCTTGTGCCGCCGCTAGTCGAGCGAGGTCTTGGTGGTGGCCTGCCGGTTGACGTAGGCGTCGCCGTGCATGGGGTTCTGGTGGTTGGGATGGCACGAGGAACAGTTGCCGCGCGTGCCGAACTTGGCTTCCATGCGGTCCATGCTGGGGGCATGGCAGCGGGCGCAGATTTCCACGCCGGGCGATCGGTTGAAGGCGATGGCGCCCTTGCCGTCGGGCTGGCCGTGGCAGGTCTGGCAGCGCACCAGGGTGATGCCGTGCTTGCCCTCGTACCAGTCCTGGGCCACGCGGGGCGTGGACTTTGCGTGGCAGCCGTAGCAGTCGCCCATCTTTTCGGGCGCATCCAGGTGTTTGGCCGCCTCGCAGCGCACGCCGGGGAAGGCCAGGCGCACGTACAGGAAGAACGCGGCCACCAGCAGGGCCGTGCCCGCCAGCACCACCACCGCGCGGTTGCGCAGCAGCGGGTGCGCCAGGATGGAGGTGGGCCGTGAGGCCGGGGTGGTTCCCGTGGGATCGGACGTCATGGACGTGCCTCCTTGAGCTTGGCGGCGAATTTGGCGTTGGCGGCAAGGCGCTGGTCGAAGCGCGGCAGGTGCGCCATGTTGCGGTGACAACCCGCGCAGCCACTGCGGGAAATACCGTTCTTGCCCTCGTAGTTTTCGTGGGCCAGGCGTCCTGTTTCGGACACGGCGCCGTCGTTCTTGGCGTTGCGGGTCAGGTCCTGGTGGCAGGCGCGGCAGTTGGCGTCATCCACGAAACGGCGCGCCATGGGCTGCATGGCGGCGCGGTCCATGTCCTCGCCTTCGCCGCCGTAGTGGGCCCAGATGTCCTTCACCCCCAGGTACGTCTTGGCGGCGACCATGCGCACAAGGCCCGTACCGGGGATGTGACATTGCGAGCACCCGATGGGTGCGCCCTTGGCGTCCTTGGCGTGGGGCGAGGCGTCCAGTTCCGTCTGGTAGACCTTCATCTCGTGGCAGGACATGCAGAACGCGGTGGTGGACGTGGCCTTCACGCCCCAGGCGCTTGCGCCGAGGGCAACCACGGCCAGGCCCACGGCCATGATCCAGAAACTTGGGGAACGGGGTGGCATGCGCATGCCTCCGGCTGAGGGTTGGGGGATTGCGAGCCCCATTGTGAAAGAATGCACAGCAAGAGGCGGGCCAGCGGGTAGGTGATCGCTAACATGCCGTAACCACGTGAGTTCACGATGAAGGAGTGCGCGGCGCAGTCATGTTTTTCGGAATTACTGTCAGTTATTTCTGAAAATTCGTGTTTTTCGTACAGGAGAGGGGGGCAGAGGAAGGGCTCGCGCACGGGGGCGGGGCGCAAGAGCAGGAGGCGGAGGGAACTGGTCGACCGCACGAGGCGTGGCCGAGGGGACCGTTGCAGGAGGGAGCGAAGGGGTGCCGTTGCGCCGCGTTGCGTCAGGTCACGTCGACCGCGTCAGGTCATGCCAGGTCACACGGACCACACAGATCGCACGGACGGCACGGATCGCACGGACGGCGCGGAGCGCAAGGGGCACAGAGGGCGCATGGGGAGCGCCAACGAACCGTGCGGCCCCCACCGGAACGGGAAGGCAAGTGGGGCTATTTCGATGAGCCGTGCCGCGCCTGCATGGCGCGCAGGATGGCCTGTCTCAGTACGCCCATCTCGACGGGTTTCGACACGTAGTCGTCCATGCCCGCATCCAGGAAGGATTCGCGGTCGCCCACCATGGCGTGGGCGGTCATGGCCACCACGGGTATGGCCGCGCGGGCGGCAAAGGCCGGGTCGGTGCGGATGACGCGGGTGGCCGTCAGTCCGTCCATGACCGGCATCTGCACGTCCATGACCACGCAGTCGAACGTGCCGTGATGCAGGGCGTCCAGCGCCTGCTGGCCGTCGGTGGTCAGGGTCACGGTCATGCCCGATTTTTCCAGCATGCGCCGTACTGCAAGCTGGTTCACGGCATCGTCCTCCACCAGCAGCACATGCAGCCCGGTCTGGTGTTCCGGCATTGCGGCATCGTCGGGGGCGGGTTCGGCATCCGGCGTTGCCGCTGCGCTTCGGGGCCTGGAGGAGCCTTTGCCGGGCTGCGCGATGCCCCTTGGCAGGGCGGAAACACCTGCATGGCGGGCGGGCATGCCCATCCCGTCGTCTTTGTTGTCCGATACGCCTTGTACGGTTGATTTGCCGGGTCCGTTAAACCCGTTAGACCCGTTGGTCCCGCTGGATCCGTTCGGCCCGCTGGTCCCGTTGGGGCCGGGAGCTCCCTGCCCGCGCGCGGGTGCCCGGTCCGCGCCGTCGGCATCCCACAGGGCGCCGAAAGGCAGCGAGATGAAGATGGTGGTGCCCGCCCCGGGGGTGCTTTCCAGCGAAAGCTCGCCGCCCATCAGGGCCACCAGCCGTCGCACGATGGACAGGCCCAGCCCCGCCCCGCCATGCCGCCGCACGTGCGAACCGTCCAACTGGCTGAAGGGCTCGAAGATGCGCTCCAGGTGCGATTCCGGAATGCCGATGCCGGTGTCGCGCACCTCCAGCAACAGTCGCAGTTGGGCGGGCCGGGGGGGCGGGGTGTTTCCCTCTGCGCCGCCAGCCGCGCCTTCTTTGGCGTTCCCGGCGGGGCGTGCAGCCGGGGGCAGGCCCAGCGGGGTCAGTTCCACGGTCACCGACCCCGTATCGGTGAACTTGATGGCGTTGCCCACCAGGTTGAAGGCGATCTGGCGCAGCCGGGCCTCGTCGCCCACCAGCCGCGCGGGCAGGCGCGGGTCCAGCCGGATGTCCAGTTCCAGTTCCTTTTCGCGCGCGGGCAGCAGGAAGATGTCGCGGATGGACCCGGCCACCCCTTCCAGCGCGAAGGGCGCGGCGCGCAGGGCCAACCTGCCCGCTTCCACCCGCGAAAGGTCCAGCACGTCGGACAGCAGTTGGGTAAGCCGCCGGGCCGAGGTGATGGCGCTGGTCAGGTAGTCCTGCTGTTCCTCGTCCAGGGGGGTGGTTTGCAGCAGTTGCAGCATGCCAAGCGCGCCGTTGAGGGGGGTGCGGATTTCGTGGCTCATGTTGGCCAGGAATTCGGATTTGGCCAGGTTGGCGGCCTCTGCCGCGACCTTTTCGCGCAGCAGGGCGGCTTCCGCCTCCTTGCGGTCCGTGATGTCCACGGCCATGCGGATCACCGCGCGGCGGCCATCGGGCAGCGAGCCGAGCGGGGCGGAGCTGAAGTCCCATACCCTGGCAGAGCCGTCGGCGCAGATGACGGGGTGTTCGCCGTCGGCCCTGCGTCCGCCAAGGGCGTACAGCGTGTCGGTATCGCTGGCGGGGTGGCCGGTGCCGCCTTCTGCGGCGGTGCCTGGCCGATCATCCGCCCGTTTGCCGGTCCCGTCGGTTTGGGCCGCGCCCGGCACCCCTTCGGGGGCCGCATCCGGTCGTGCGTCCGGTCGTGCGTCCGGTGGCGCCTTCGGCACGTGCACCGGCTCGCCGTGCATGGCCAGTTCTTCCCAGCGGGCCAGTGTGGGCACGTCGTCGGGGGTGTAGCCGGAAAGTTCGCACCAACTGCGGTTCAGGGCCAGCACGGTGCCGTCCTCGTCGTGGATCATCACCGGCACGGGCGCTTCCTCGATGGCCGCGCGGAACTGCCGCTCGCTGGCCAGCAACTGGCGGCGCGCCGCATACTTGGCGCTGACGTCGGTGAACACCAGGACCGCGCCGGTGATTTCGCCCGCCGCGTCGTGGATGGGGGCGGCACTGTCCGCGATCTGGTATTCCGCTCCGTCGCGGGCCAGCAGCAGGGTATCGTTGGTCAGTTCCACCACCTTGCCGGTGCTGACAGCCTGCGCCACCGGGTCGGGCACGGGTTCGCGCGTGCGGCCCGCCACGATGACGAACACCTCTCCGATGTGCCGCCCTTTGGCAGCGGCAAAGGGCCAGCCGGTCAGCCGTTCGGCCACCGGGTTCATCAGGGTGATGCGTCCGGCCCGGTCGGTGGCCATCACCGCATCGCCGATGGAGCGCAGGGTGACGGCCAGGTTTTCGCGGCTGGCGCGCAGGGCTTCCTCGGCCTGTCGGCGGGCGGTGATGTCGGAATGGGTGCCCACGAAACGCAGCGGCGTGCCGTCTTCCGTCAGGGACATGATCCTGCCACGGGCCAGTACCCATATGTATGCGCCGTCCTTGCGCCGCATGCGGTATTCCGACTGGTAGGTGGCGGTGGCGCCGGAAAGATGCATGTCCATGTCGGCCTGCACCCGTTGCCTGTCGTCGGGGTGGACGCGGCCTTCCCATTCGCGGGGCGAGGTGCCGATCTCGTTCTCTTCGTAGCCCAGCAGCCCCTTCCAGCGGGGGGACAGGAACACCTGGCCGGTGCTGATGTTCCAATCCCACACGCCGTCGCCGGGGCCTTCCAGGGCGAACTGCCAGCGTTCCTCGCTGTCCACCAGGGCCATTTCCGCGGCGCGGCGGCGGTCGGCGGCAATCTTGAACAGCAGGGTAAGCCCGCACAGAAAGATCATCCACAGCACGAAGACCACGCGGGTCAGACGGCTCTGGCGTTCGGCGTCCTCCACGAAACGGGAGAACACGCTGCGCTCCAGCGCATCGCCCAGCCGGTCCAGTTCGGTGAAGGCGCGGCGTTGCTCCAGCGCCAGCAGGGGGTGTTCCTCGGTCGGGGCGGAAAGCCGGGCGTTGGTGGCGCGGTTCAGGGCGCCTATGCCGTCGGCGTATATGCGCAACTGGGCCGCCAGCATTTCCGGGGCGTCCTCGTGAAAGGGCCGGATGGCCGAAATGACGGGCAGGGCGCTGTCACCGGAGGGCAGCAGTTCGTCCACGGCGTCGTAAAGCCTGCCTGCCCCCTGTTCGAAGTAGGCGCCGTGGATGCCGGGGGGAATGTTGGCATCGCCCGCCAACTGCCGCTCGGCGGCCAGCTGGCCCTTCAGCAGGTCGGCCCTGGCGATGCGCAGCGCCTTCACCACCGGCAGGAAGCCGCGCAGGCTGGCCTGCCAGCCGTGATTCACCCACAGCAGCAGGATGCCCGAGCACACCAGCGCCATGATGCCACCGGCGATGGCGATGTTGCGGCTCTGCGAGATGGCGGGGCGTCTGGTCATGCGGCGAACCCTGTGGCGGCGAACCCTGTGGAGGTGGCGGATGTGGTACGGTGGACGTGGTGTGCGGACGCGCGGGGAACAGGATTCACGCAAGCCGGGAATGCGGCGGCAGCCCGGTGCCGGTCACTGGCCGGGGCCTGGCCCGTTGCGTCCTTCCTGCCCGTGCGACGTGCCGGACACGGACCAGGGGGGCAGCGTGGAGGCATCGAAGCCGAAGGGCCGCACCAGCGCAAGGTGCTCCGGCGTGCCGATGAAGGCGCGCAACTGCTCGTTCACCCTGTCCGCAAGGTGGGCGTCCTCCTTGCGAAAGGCAAAGGCGCACAGCCCGGCCACGGACTTGCCGTCAATGACCGGCGGGGTGAAGGGGTGCGCGGCCTCCAGGTCATCAGGGTGCTGGCGGGCCAACAGTACCACCGTGGGGCCGGAAAGGGCCAGCCCGTCCACGCGGCCCCTGCGCACGGCGGTCATGCCCGCGTGCGCGTCGGCCACGGGAAACAGCCGCTCGGCGGGCATGCCCAGCAGCAGCATCTGGCGGTGCTCCACCGCACCGTCCAGCACGGCCAGGGTAACCTCGCTGCGCTCGGCAAGGGATGCATAGTCGTGCAGGCCGTGGGGGTTGCCGCGCCGCACCAGCAGCCCCTGCCCCACGGAGCTGGTGGGCAGTGAAAAGACAACGCGGACGGCCCTGTCGGGCGTGATGAACGTGCCCGCAGCTATCATGTCGATGTGCCCGGCCAGCAGGTCGGGGATCAGGGCGTTGAAATCACCGAGCACCCAGCGCACCCGCTTGATGCCCGCGCGGGCCAGCGCGGCGCGGGCCACTTCCGGGGCTTCGCCGGTCACGGTGCCTTCCGGGGTGCGGTAGGCGTATGGGGGTTCCAGGGCGTAGCCCACCCGGATGGTGCCCCCACGCCATGCGGTATCGTCCGGGGCGGGCAGTTCCAGCAGGGCGTAAAGCAGGGCCGCCACCGCGCAGGCCAGGGCGACGACGCCGAGCAGCGAGGGTGCGGTGCGGGAAAGTCTGGGCATGGGTTGCGTGTCCTGTGGCGCGCAGGGCGCCTGCCGGAGTCGGTATTGTGTTTGCTGTGCTATACACCAGCGAAGCGGAACATTATTCTTTGCCGCGGACTGGCGTGGCGTCAATCGGAGCCTGACGCACCCTTGCCGGTGTTTCCCCATGGGGAAGGTAGGGTTAGCCCGACATGTGCAGTCCGTGCGCCCGTAATGGTGTGCGGCGGCCTTGACACGGAGGATAATGCAATGCTGTATACGGAAATTAGTTGCCCGGAAGGCAGGGCGCTGGACGCGCCATGGCGCACAGCAGGGGAGTACCCGTGCACGACGAACAGTATCCTATCATACTTGGCGTGTATTCATTGCAACAGGATGCCATGGTTGGCATAGGCGGCACCGCGTCGCAGCAACGGCAGGTCACCTATTGGTATGCGCGCAAGCTGGATTCCACCATCTGCGAAGTGCAGCCGCTCAATGTGCATCATGTGCCGTCAGGAATCCGCAAGCCAATGGAAGAGCTTGAATTTCTTCGCAATTACATGCCGGAGCCGATGTATTACAAGAATCACACGGTACCCGCGCTGACTTCATTGCATCGAAAGCTGGTCGAGGGCGAGGCCTGTTTGACGGAATTGCGCCTGGACGACGCGGAAAAGGCCTTCATCAAGGCCCTGATGATCGACGACCTGAACGTAACCGCCAACTTCGGCCTGGGCGAGGTGTACGCGGAAAAGAAGGATGCGGCCCGGCTGCGGAAGGTGCTTCATGTGCTGATGGGCAGCGACGAGGCGTTTTTGATGGAGCACCGGGTGCGTTTCAACAAGTTCGGCATCAGCCTGCGCAAGAACGGGCACTTCGACGATTCGTTGCGTTTCTATCACAAGGCGCTGGAATGCCGCGAGGATGAACACCTGCATTTCAACATAGCGCGGGTGCACTTCGACAAGGGCGACACCGGAGCCTGCGTGCAGCATCTGACCAAGGCCCTGGACCTGCGGCCCGACTTTCCCGAGGCGCAACGCTTCTTGGCTTTTTGCGGCAACCAGTCCTGTTCCGGCTAGCTGGGCAGGGCGCGGCACGCGCAATCTTTCGCCAGCAACGCATGAAGGCCGCCACATGATGTGGCGGCCTTCATGCGTTGCTGGGGGGATTCTCCGCCGCGCCCATGCGCAGTGATACGCCGTTGTCCGGCTGGAGAGGGTCCAGGCAGGCCAGGTCGGGCAGGAGCGGGCCAGATCGGGACAGATCGGGCAGGATCGGGCGGGGTCAGGCCTGGCCGTCCCACGGACATTCGCCGGGGCGGACGCCATCGGGCGGCAGGTGGCTTCGCATGAATCGGGTGTCGATGGCCCGCTTGATCAGGAAGGCCAGGCGACCACCGAAACATAGTGCGCCGCCGCCCAGCGGGCGGTGCAGAACGCCAGTGCCCGCGCCGGTATCCAGCACCAGCAGATGGCCGGGGCGGGGGATGTACGGGGCAAGGAGCCGCTGGCCGGATGGCCGGGCCGCATGCGCGTCCAGGCGGATGCCCAGATTGGCGGCCAGCACCAGCCCCTGGCGTACGGCGTGCACACCCACGCGGGGCAACGGCCCCGGGGTGAACTGGATGCAGTCGCCCCCGCCGAACAGGTCCGGGTGGGCGATGGACTGAAGGTGCGCGTTCACCGCCAGCCCGCCGCCCGATCCGTCGCCTGTCCCGCCGTTTGGCCCTCCATGCGTCCCGTTGCCCGTTCGGGTGGACAGCCCCGATGCCGCGAACAGCGGCGGTGGGGCCACGCCGGTGGCCAGCAGCACCACCCGTGCGGGCAGGCTGCGCCCATCGTCCAGCAGCACGCCGT
>NZ_VRYY01000741.1 GCF_015731765.1 Nitratidesulfovibrio oxamicus | reverse complement strand
GGAAGGGAAACAGGCCGACGACAGGGGCGCGGCGGAAGATCCGCGCACCGGCCCCGCCTGCGCGCTGATGCCCGGCATTCCGCGCGGCACCCTGCTGTGCGAACTGCCCCCGCGCGACGTGCCGGTGGTGCTGTGCTGGGACGACTGCTGACGGGGCCTTCAGGAAGCGAGTTCGCTTCTGCGGTCCATGCCTGCGGGCGGGCAACTGCTGCTGGACATCGCGCCCAGCCAGATGGGCAGCGCGCGGCACATCGCCCGCATCCGGCAGGCAGATGTGGTGGGCATGCCGTGCGCCACCGCCGAGGGGCACTTGCGGTTGCTGCTGCGAAAACGATAGGCCCGGGGACCATCTTCCTCCGGAGGCCCTGCCCCCGGGAAACGAAACAACGACACACCCGGCGCACCCGCGCCGTCCATGGACAGCCTTCACGCATGAGTCTCGTCATCGCCACCGCCACCACCCGTGAAATGAAGGCCGTACTCACCGGCTTCAACGGGCGGGGCCGCGTGGGCTGCGCCCTGCCCGGACCGGGCGAGGCCTGCCCTTCGCCCGTCAACGGGCGCAACTGTCTGCTGCTGGTCACCGGCGTGGGGCCGGTCAACGCGGCCCTGTCGCTGGGCCGGGTACTGGGCG
>NZ_VRYY01000740.1 GCF_015731765.1 Nitratidesulfovibrio oxamicus | reverse complement strand
AACGCTGCGGCCTCCACGGAAACGGCGCCGCTGCCCGCGCCCAGGTCCCATACGGTGTGGCCGGGGGCGATGCGCAGGGCGGCAAGCCCGGCGGCGCGCACCGGCCATTTGGTGATCAGCCGGGCCTGCACGTCGAAATCAGTGTCGGGGATGCCCAGCACGGGCAGTGCGGCGTCGCCCTCCGCACCCTGCGGAGACCCGGCGCGGAGGGAAAGGACGGGAGTGGCGCGGGGCACCAGCAGGACGGTGCAGTTGCCGCCCAGTTCGTCCAGTTCGTCCCGTTCGTTCAATTCGTCCCGGTTGCCCGGTTCCCCCCGTTGCCGCAATCCGGCGGCGTGATTTTCCGGCCTGCTGGTGTCGAGGGGCAGGGCGATGGTCACGTGACGTTCCCCGGGGCTGCCCATGTCGGCGAAGGCATGCAGCCGCAGCCCGGCCACTCCGCGTTCGATCAGGAAGCGGGCGATGGCCCCCGGCGTGTTGTGGCCGTCGGTCAGCACGCAGACCGGATCGCCCCGGTGCAGGGCGCGGCGCAGTGCCGAGGCAAGGGGGCGATAGTCGCTGCGGCCATGCAGGGAAACGCAGCGCGCGTCCTGCCACGGCAGGGCCAGCCGGGCGGCGGCCTGTTGCAGGCAGGATG
>NZ_VRYY01000739.1 GCF_015731765.1 Nitratidesulfovibrio oxamicus | reverse complement strand
TGCACAGTTGCGGCCAGGGCTTCAGGAAGACCGCCGCCGCATGGCGCAACGCGGCGCGCGCGCCCTCTCCGCCAGGCTGACCCCCACCCTGTCCGGGGGTTTGCCCCGCGATCCGGGCCGCGTGGGCCACGGTGTCGAGCAGGGCGTGCAGGGCGTACAGCAGGTCGAAATAGAGCAGGCGCGGGTCTGCCGCGCGCGAGCGCAGCATGCGTTCGCGCATGGAGTACAGCACCACGTTCAGCACCTCGTCCAGCGGGCGGCCCTCGTCGAGGGCGGCCTTCATGTGATGGCCCTGCCAGCGCCAGCCGCGGCGCACCATTTGCAACCGCCCGATGCGCCGCACCTCGAAGGCCTCCACCCCGCCCACGGCCCACAGCAGATAGCCGTTGTCGCGCAGGCGGCGCGAAAGGTAGGCGTCCTGGCCGTAGCGTTCCTCATAGCCGGAAAAGCCGCCCACCGCCTCGAAGGCGTCGCGCCGGGCCAGCCAGGCCCCGCCGGGCAGGAACGGCACGGAACCGGCGGCCCCCCGGTTGAGAGTATAGGTAAGCTCCAGGTAGCGCGAGAGCAGATCGTCGCCGGTGCTGGGGCGGATGGCGGTGCCCGCCATGCCCACGCCGGGCCGGGCCGCGGCGGGCAGGC
>NZ_VRYY01000738.1 GCF_015731765.1 Nitratidesulfovibrio oxamicus | reverse complement strand
GTTCGCGGGCACGGATGCTGCGACGGACGGGAGCACGGGGAACGGCGGCGCGGCCGCCACTGCCGCTGGCCCTGCCAGCCCGGCCATTTCGCGCGCCGAAGCCGCGCAGCTGGTGCAGATGGTCTTTCAGGACCCCTTTTCGTCGCTGAACCCGCGCCGCACCGTGGGGGCCTCCATAGGCGAGGCGCTGGCCGTGGCCGGTGTGCCCGGGCCGGAACGGCGGGCCAAGGTGGCGGACATGCTGCAACTGGTGGGCCTGCGGGCGGAACACGCCGACCGCTACCCGCACGAGTTTTCCGGCGGACAGCGCCAGCGCGTTGCCGTGGCCCGCGCCCTGATCACCCACCCGGCACTGGTGGTGTGCGACGAGCCGGTATCCTCGCTGGACGCCTCCGTGCAGGCGCAGGTGCTGAACCTGCTGCGCGAGTTGCAGGAACACATGGGCCTTGCCTACCTGTTCATCTCGCACGACCTTGGCGTGGTGGGCCACATGAGCGACCACGTGGCCGTGATGTACCTTGGCAAGGTGGTGGAGGAAGCCCCGCGCGACGTGCTGTTCGCCGCGCCCGCCCACCCGTACACCCGCGCCCTGCTGGCCTCGGTGCCCGTGCGCGACCCGTCCCGCCGCGCCGAACATCCG
>NZ_VRYY01000737.1 GCF_015731765.1 Nitratidesulfovibrio oxamicus | reverse complement strand
CCCCGCCGCGTACCCCGCCCGACCTGTGCCCCCCCGCCATGGCAGACCCCACGGCTGCGCCCCGTCACCAGAACGCTGCGCCGGGCACGGCACCCGGCCAGCCGCCGAGCCCGCCTTCGGAAAACGTGGACTACCGGGTCTCCTTCATCATCGCGCCGACGGGCAGCACTTCCGACGGCAGTGTCCCCAATGGCGCCCCCTCCCATGACAGTCTTCCTGACACGCCCCCCACATCCCGGCCCGATCCCGGCGCGGATGATCGGGAACTGCTGGACGCGACGCGCAACGCCAGCCTGCTGCAACGCCTTGCCGACACCCCTCCCGAAAGCATGACCGGCCTGCGACGCCGCATGCTGGCCGACGAGCAGGAAGCGGTGAAGGTGCTGCGCGCCCACGGGTACTACGCGGGCACGGCGGCGGGCAGCATCGACGACGGCGCATCGCCCGTGGCCGTCAGGCTGGAACTGCGGCCCGGCCCGCGTTACGTGGTGGGGTCGACGCGCATCCGCATCGTGGACGGCGCGTCCTCCCTCGCCACGAAATTTGCCCCCGCGCCGCCGCGAACCCTGGCCGACGTGGGCCTTGCCTCCGGCGCGCCCGCCATGTCCGACGCAGTTCTGGACGCCGTGGGACGCGTGCC
>NZ_VRYY01000736.1 GCF_015731765.1 Nitratidesulfovibrio oxamicus | reverse complement strand
TGCGTGCGCCGCAGCGAGGTGTGGGGCGTGACGGCAAACCCGGATCTGGGCGCCGTGCTGCGCATCGCCGCTGCGGCGGGTACCGGTGCCGATGGCACCCCCGGACATGCCCCCGGCGGCGGAACGGGATTCGTCGCCATCGGCGGAGGCAGCGTCATCGACGCCACCAAGGCGGCTGCGGCCCTGGTGCCCCTGTTGGCCGAAGGGCGCGACCCGTGGAGTCCCTTTGCCGAGCGCAAGCCGGTCACCCGCTCGCTGCCGGTGTTCACGGTGTCCATTTTGTCGGGCACCGGATCGGAAATGAACGGCAACGCCGTGATCACGCGGGGTGCGTCGGGCCACAAGTGGGGCATGCGCTGCCCATCGCCGGTGGCCACCTTCGTGGACGTGACCTTCCAGCAGGGGCTGCCCTGGCACCTGACCGTGAACGGCGCTGCGGACGCCATGAGCCACGTGCTGGAATTTTCCGTGGTGGGCACGCCCGCCGTCGCGTTGCCGGGGCTGAAGGCCACGGAATTTCCCTTTTTTGCCGAAGAGGCTGTGCTGGCCCAGAACGAGGCCCTGCTGCGCACCATCGTGCGGGCCGCCGCGCGCCTGCATGCCGACGCCCACGACGCGGAGGCGCGCGGTGCGCTGGCCTGGG
>NZ_VRYY01000735.1 GCF_015731765.1 Nitratidesulfovibrio oxamicus | reverse complement strand
GGCCGGGGCATGGTTCGGCTGCTACCTTGCGGAACTGAGCCATGGCCGCCCGCGCGACGCGGCCCGGCAGGCCGCGTGGGGGGCGTTCGTCGGCAAGTTTCTGGGCCTGTCGCTCAAGTTCGCCGCCGGGGCCGTGGTGGCGGTCATGGGCGCGGGGCAGGTCTGGCCCGCGTAGATGTCCCCTCAAAACAACTAAAAAGTTTTGAGGGGGGGATGGGGGTCCGGGGGAAGGGAGGAAACTTTTGCGGCAGCCGTTTGTGAGCGCGCAGCGCGAACATTACGGATGGCGACCGCAGAGCGAAAAGTTCCCTCCCTTCCCCCGGTTCCCTCCCCCCTTTCTCCTAACATTTCTTCCCCAAACGACAATGCTGCACAACCTGACGGTGGTACTGGTAAAGACCCGGTTTCCGGAAAACGTGGGCATGGTGGCCCGGGCGTGCGCCAACATGGGCGCGCGCGACATCGTGCTGGTGGACCCGGAACGCTGGAGCGAGGCGGACGGCGACCCGGCCAAGGCTGTGCCGTTGGCCACGCCCAAGGGGCAGGACATCCTGTCCGGGGTGCGCGTGGTGGCCACGCTGTCCGAAGCGGTGGCCGACTGCGCGGTGGTGTTCGGCACCACGGCGCGCACGGGCGGCTGGCGGCGC
>NZ_VRYY01000742.1 GCF_015731765.1 Nitratidesulfovibrio oxamicus | reverse complement strand
GTCGCAGGCACGTCCGGCGCCCGCGGGCGGCGCTGGAATGGCGGAGCCTATGGGCGCACCGGGACAGGCAAAGGGCAGCACGTTCGCATGGGCCTGCGCAGCCATGGCCATGGCGTGCCCTGCGCCGTGGTGGCGGGGTGCGTGGCGGGCTGTGGTATGGCGTGGCGCGGCGTGCATGACGTTGTCCGTACCCGGGCGGCAAAGGCCCGCATGATTCTGTTGCTGGTTGTGCCCTTTCCGGCGACCACCGGTGCGGGGCGACACGGACGGCACCACGCCGTCCGTGCCTGAGTGAAAGCAAAACGGGGGCCAATGTCGGCAAACCGCCGGATTTAAAGGCGTGGAGCATGGCGTGGCAGGCTTGTGAGAACCAACCGATGTATGTGTAATGACAAAATTGAATATCATATGAGTATGCAGTGACACAAAAACGTAAATAACAATCTGTTCGCCATGGCGAGCAAAGGTGGGTTTCTGCCGAACATTCCGCTTGACAGCCTTTGCGGGGCGGGCGTAGGTATCCAGAAACACCTGAAAACGGATAACGTCAGGACACCACGACAATGCTTTCCACCTCCGCCACCTTCACCACTGCCTATCGTACCAACTATTACTTTTGGTACTTTTTTAGCTATGGAGAAGCCCGTGGCCGCATGGAGCGTGCGTAAGCATCTGACGAAGGTGTAAACACACGAAGATTCAAGGGGCCGCGGGCGAAAAGCCAGCGGCCCCTTTCTGTTTTTCCGGCAGTGCGTTACGCGCGGCGCACCCCGGAAGCGTGTGACCCGGCAGACCGGGTTGGCCGAAAACCAGCCTCCAGCCCGCCGCCCGACGCTGCCGCATCAGCAGTACCCGGTACGCGGGGGGAATGCCCCCCGGCACCCGCGACCCCGACGGTCCGGGCGCAAGGCAAGGAAACACGATCACGGCCAGTTGCGCCGCAACCTTTCCGAAAGAACAGGGGAACATACGATGCAAATCGGCAAAAGAATCAGGATGGAGCGCATTTTCAACCGAAAAACCGGGCGCGCCGTCATCGTGCCGCTGGATCACGGCGTGAGCGTGGGGCCCATCTACGGCCTTGTGGACATGCGCGAAACCGTGAACCAGGTGGCCGAAGGCGGCGCGGACGCGGTGCTCATGCACAAGGGCCTGGTGCGCTGCGGCCACCGAGAGGGCGGCCGTGACGTGGGCCTCATCGTGCACCTTTCCGCATCCACCTCCCTTTCTCCCCGCCCCAACGCCAAGACCCTGGTCGCCACCGTGGAAGACGCCCTGAAGCACGGCGCCGACGGCGTGTCCGTGCACGTGAACCTGGGCGACGAAACCGAACGCGACATGCTGGCCGACCTTGGCCGCATGGCCACCGTGGCCAACGACTGGGGCATGCCCCTGCTTGCCATGATGTACGCCCGCGGTCCCCGCATCAAGAACGAGTTCGACCCCGAAGTGGTGGCCCATGCCGCCCGCGTGGGCGTGGAACTGGGCGCCGACGTGGTCAAGGTGGCCTACACCGGCGACATGGACAGCTTCGCCCACGTGGTGGCCTCCTGTTGCGTGCCCGTGGTCATCGCGGGCGGTCCCAAGCTGGATTCCACCCGGTCGTTCCTGCAGATGGTCCACGACGCGGTGCGCGCAGGCGCAGCCGGTCTTTCCGTGGGCCGCAACATCTTTCAGCACGAACGCACCCCCGCCCTCGTCAAGGCCCTGCGCGGCCTGGTGCACGAGGATTGGGATGTGGAGCAGGCCATGGCCCTCGTCGGCGAATAGGCGGGCGTATCGGGATTCAGGCACTTTCGCCCTCCGGCGTCGTCAGGCTTCGTCGTCCATTCCGGTCGAGTACGATAAGAGTACACTCCCTTCATGGACGACTCGCCTTCCTTGCCGGAGAACGAAATTGCTCTGAATCCCGACACGCCCGAAGAGGCACGGAATGTTCCCGCCGAATGAGGTGGAATGTTCTTGTTCCTCCCGCGTAGTGTTCGGGTGGGTTGAAAGAGCGGTTCGCCGCCATGACAAAAATGTGAGGGGCCGATGCGGACCATTCTTTTCAAGAGCGTGCCTTTCGACAAGGGTCTGGTGACCCTGGCGCTGGAATCGGGCGTGGACGGCATCATCGTGCCGCGCGCGCAGGTGGATTCGGTGGCGACGCTGGCCCGGTGCCGGGTGCTGGCCGACGAGGACGTGGCGACCATCGCGTTGTCGGCCAAGGCCGACGAAGAGGACGCCGCCGCGCGTCTGGCGCGGGGCGAAACCGTGGTGCTGGCGCGCGGGTGGGAGATCATTCCGGTGGAGAATCTGTTGGCCCAGTCCGACGACGTGGCCGTGGAAGTGGCCGACCTTTCCGAGGCGCGCCTTGCGGCGGGCATTCTGGAGCGGGGCGTGGCCACCGTGGTGGTGCTGCCCGAGGGCGCAGGCGAACTGAAGTCCATCGTGGCCGACCTAAAGCTGTCGCAGGGTTGCCTGGACCTGGCCCCCGCCGTGGTCACGGCGGTGGAGAACGTGGGCCTTGGCCACCGGGTGTGCGTGGATACCATGTCCATGTTGCGCCGGGGGCAGGGCATGCTGGTGGGCAATTCCAGCGCGTTCACCTTCCTGGTGCACGCCGAGACGGAACACAACGAATACGTGGCCGCGCGACCGTTCCGCATCAATGCCGGGGCCGTGCACGCCTATGCCCAGATGCCCGGCGACAGGACCACCTATCTTGAGGAACTGCGCGCAGGCGACGAGGTGCTCATAGTCAGCGCCGACGGTTCCACCACCGTGGCCACCGTGGGCAGGCTGAAGGTGGAGGCGCGGCCCATGCTGCTGGTGCGCGCGAAAGTGGGCGAGGTGGAAGGCGCGGTGTTCCTGCAGAACGCGGAAACCATCCGCCTGACCCGTCCCGACGGCACCCCGGTGAGCGTGGTGAGCCTGAAGGAAGGCGACCAGATCCTGTGCCGCACCGATTGCGCGGGCCGCCACTTCGGCATGCGCATCAAGGAGGACATCAAGGAATGCTGATGCGCACCACGATGCAACGCCGGAGGACGCGGCCATGAGCCTCACCGACGACAAGGAACCCCACTGGCGGGGGCAACACGTTGCCGCCAGTGCCGGCAGGGCCCTTGAGGTCACGGACGACGGCGCTGCCCAGCCCGCAGCCGCATCCGGGGGCGCAGCAGACCCCGAAGCGGCGCTGGCCGGGCGTCTTGGGCAGATCCGCCACGAGATCGACGGGCTGGATTCCGACCTGCTGCACCTGCTGAACCGCCGCGCCTCGCTGAGTCTGGAGGTGGGGCGCATCAAGGCCGACGACGCGGGCATCGTGTTCAAGCCCTTTCGCGAGCGCGAGGTGCTGGAAAATCTCATGGCCGCCAACGGCGGACCGTTGCCCAACGAGCACCTGCGCTCCATCTGGCGCGAGATACTTTCATCCTCGCGCAGCCTGCAACGACCGCAGAAGGTGGCCTACCTTGGGCCGGAGGGCACATTTTCGTACTTCGCGGGCGTGGAATTTCTCGGCAAGGCCGTGGAATACATGCCGCAGAAGGATCTGGACGGAGTGTTCCGCGCCGTGCACGACCGGCAGTGCGAGCTTGGCGTGGTGCCGCTGGAAAATTCGTTGCACGGCACCGTGGGCCAGAGCCTGGACCTGTTCCTGTCGCACGAGGTGTTCATCCAGTCCGAGTTGTTCTGTCGCATCAGCCATTGCCTGCTGACCACTGAAACCAGCCTGGCCGACGTGACCACGGTGTACTCGCACCCGCAGCCGCTTGCCCAGTGCGGCGGCTGGCTGCGCCAGGCCCTGCCGGGGGCGCGGATCATCCCGGCGGATTCCACCGCGTCTGCCGCGCGCCGGGTGGTGGCCGAAAAGGGCGCGGCGGCCATCGGGCACCGCAGCCTGGCGTCGCTGCTGGGGCTGAACATCCTGGCGCGCGGCATAGAGGACCAGCCGGACAACTGGACGCGTTTCGTGGTCATCGGCCCCGCTCCGGCGGGCCAGCCCGGCACGGACAAGACCTCCATGCTGTTCTCGGTGCCGGACAGGCCCGGCGCGCTGGCAGAGGTGCTGAACCTGCTGGCCCGCGAGGGAATCAACATGAAGAAGCTGGAGTCGCGCCCCCTGCGCGGCGAAAAGTGGAAATACGTGTTCTTCGTGGACGTGGAATGCGACCTTGGCAACGAGGACTATGGCCGGGTGGTGCACGAACTGCGCAGGCTGTGCCATACGTTGCGCATCCTCGGAAGCTATCCCGCCGGGCCGCAGTTGGACATGAGTCAAGATTGATTTCGTCTTGTCGTGTTTTGGGAAAGCGGGGATCCGCCCCGCGCCCCGCAAGGGGTCCGCGTCCCCTTGGCCCCGTTTGCCGTCGAGCCGCGCTGCGCGCGTCCCGACAGGGTACAGGGAAACTGGCTAACCCACCCCCAAGCAAAAAGTTTGCGGGGAGCGGCAGCCGTTAGGTGAGCGCGTAGCGCGAGCCTTACGGATGGCGACAGCAAAGCTGGAGTCCGGGGGAAGGAGACCCTTTCCCAAAGGGTTCCTTCCCCCGGTACGCTGCAAAGGAATTTCCATGGAAAGCAAACGTGAAACCGTGATCGTGGCGGCGCCGCCGTCCAAGTCGGTGTCGCACCGCATGCTGATCGGGGCGGCGCTGGCCGCCGGCGATTCGGTGGTGGAGCACGTGCTGGAAAGCCGCGACATCGAGCGCACGGCGGACATCTTGCGGGCGGCTGGCGCGCGCATAGAGCGGCAGGGCGACGGCAGGTTCGCGGTGTCGGGCGTGGCGGGCACGCCTGCGGGCGGGTTTGACGCGCCGGTATCGTGCGACGTGCACGAATCGGGCACCACCTGCCGCCTGCTGACGGCGGTGCTGGCCGCGGGCAAGGGGATGTTCCGCATCCACGGCGCGCCGCGCATGCACGAACGGCCCATCGGCGAACTGGTGGACGTGCTGCGCGGGCGCGGGGTGCGCGTGACCTATGAAGGCCGCGAAGGCTGCCCGCCCCTGCTCATCGATTCCGACGGCATGTCCGGCGGGGCGACGGCCATCGGCCTTGGCGAATCCAGCCAGTACCTGTCGGGCCTGCTGCTGGCCGCGCCGCTCACCAGCGGGCTGACCATCGAGGTTTCCGGCGACAAGGTGGTCTCGTGGCCCTACGTGGCCCTGACCCTGCAAGCCTTGGAGGACTTCGGCATCGGCTTTCGCGTGGAAACGCGCGAAACCCCGCGCGGCAAGTGGCAGGCCGACGACTGGAGAATGTTGCGCGAAGTACGGCCCGGCCTGGTGCGCTTCGTGGTGTCGCCGGGGGTGTATCGCGCGGGCAACTACCGGGTGGAGGGCGACTGGTCCAACGCCTCGTACTTCCTGGCGGCGGGGGCCGTGGGCCCGCGTCCGGTGCGCGTGGCGGGCTTGCGGGTGGATTCGCTGCAGGGCGACCGGGCCATGCTGGACATCCTGGGCCGCATGGGCGCGCGCTTCGAACGGGCCGACAACGGCGTGCTGGTGGCCCCCTCCAGCCTGACCGGGGTGGAAGTGGACATGGGCCACTGCCCGGACCTGGTGCCCACGGTGGCGGCCACGGCGGCCTTTGCCCAGGGCGCGACCACCATCCGCAACGTGGCGCACCTGCGCATCAAGGAATGCGACCGCCTGTCCGCCCCGGCGGCGGAACTGCGCAAGGCCGGGGTACGGGTGGAGGAACTGGACGACGGGCTCATCGTGCATGGTTCGCTGCGCAGTGGCGGTCCGGCTCCGGTTATTGACGAAAAAGTGATGCCATTTTTGTCATACGGCGACCATCGCATGGCCATGAGCCTTGCGCTTCTGGGCTTCGCCGGGGTACATGTGGTCCTGGACGACCCGGCCTGCGTGGCCAAGTCGTTCCCGCATTTCTGGAACGAGTGGGAAAAGGTGCGCGCATGAACGCAGTGAAAATCGCGCTGGTCGGCGCGGGTGGTCGCATGGGCCGCCTGTTCGCCGACAGGCTCTCCGCCGCGGGATACGCGGTGGGGGGCGTGGACCGTCCGCTGACGCAGGATGCCTTGCGTCATGCCGTGGACGGGGCTGCCGCCGTGCTGTTGTGCGTGCCCGTGGAAGTCATGGACGAGGTGCTGCGCCAGGTGGCCCCGTTGCTGAACGGCATGCAGGTGCTGGCCGACATCACCTCCGTCAAGGTGCGCCCCATGCAGGTCATGGAGCGCCACTACGCTGGCCCCGTGGTGGGCACCCATCCGCTGTTCGGCCCGGTGCCGCCCGCTGGTGATCCTGCGGAGAACCTGCGCGTGGCCGTAACCCCCGGCGATGCGGCCCACGAATCGGACGTGACGCTCATCGAGCGCGTGTTCACCGACATGGGCTGCGTGCCCTTCCGTACCACCGCCGACGAACATGACGAGGCCGCCGCCTGCATCCAGGGCCTCAACTTCATCACCAGCGTTGCCTACCTTGCCACGCTGGCCCACCGCGACGAGCTTACCCCCTTCATCACCCCCTCGTTCCGCCGTCGCCTCGATGCGGCGCGCAAGATGCTGACCGAGGACGCATCCCTCTTCGAAGGCATGTTCGAAGCCAATCCCCACAGCCAGACCGCTGTCCGCAGCTACCTGTCGTTCCTCAACTTCGCCGCTGCAGGCGATGTGGACGTGCTGGTCGACCGCGCCCAGTGGTGGTGGCGTTCGCACACCGAAAGGGGAGGAGTGCGTCCGTCATAGCTGCACGCGAGTAGTAGAGTAACGGACAAGGCAATAGTAGGCCGCGCTCCCTCCCCGGGAGCGCGGCTTTTTGTTTTCGATGCACCACTCACGGCACGCCGAACTTGAAGGAGAACCCAGATGGAAATGCCCGAAATGCCCGCACAGGCCGACATGCCCGAACAGGCCGAAGCCCCCGAAACGGCGAAGGCTCCCCAGGCTCCGGAAACCGCGCAAGCCCCGGCCAATGGCAACGGCTGTGCCTGCGCCCCCACCGGTTCCGGAGACGACATCCCCCTGCTGCCCGAAGGCGGCGAGATAGTGCTGCGACAGACGGGACGCTGGCTGGAGGCCGATGTGGACACCCCCATCAGCGTGTTCCTCGGCATGGTGGGGTCCGGGCAGGGCATCCTGCTGGAAAGCGCCGAGGTGGACGGCCGCTGGGGCCGGTACAGCGTCATCGCCTTCAACTTCCTGCTGCGCCTTGGCTGCCGCGACGGCAAGCTGGAAGTGGCCGTGCGCGAGCCGCGCCTTGCTCCGCTGCGCAGGTTCGACGGCATGGGCTTCATCGAGGGCACCCGCGCGGTGATGCGCGCCCTGCGCATCGAGCCGGACGCGGCCTTTGCCGACCAGCCCCCCATCACCCGCGCCCTGTACGGCTACTTCGGCTACGGCGTGTCCGGGCTGTTCGAACCCAAGCTGGCCAAGGTGCTGCCGACCTCGTCGGCGGAAGCCTGTCTGGCCCTGCCCGGCACCGTGGTGCTGTTCGACCACCTGTACAACAGGCTGTGCCAGCTTTCGCTCACCGATCTGCCCGGGGCCAGGGTGGACCGCAGCCAGGTGGACCGCACGCCGGAGCCGCCGGAAGTGGGCCCCGTGGTCAACGTGCCGGAACAGGCTGTGTACACCCGCGCCGTGGCCCGGGTGAAGGACATGATCCGTCAGGGCGAGGCCATCCAGGTGGTGCTGTCCACCCGGTTCCAGGCCTCGTTCAGCGGCGACCCGTTCACCCTGTACCGCCGCCTGCGCCGCATCAACCCATCGCCGTACATGTTCTTCATGCGGTTGCCCGGGGTTTCGCTGCTGGGGTCCTCGCCGGAGGTCATGGTGCGCTGCCGGGCGGACAAGCTGCAGGTCAGCCCCATCGCGGGCACCCGCCCGCGCGGCACGGACGACGCCCACGACGCCGCCCTTGCCCGGGAACTGCTGGAAGACCCCAAGGAGCGTGCCGAGCACGTCATGCTGGTGGACCTTGGCCGCAACGACCTTGGCCGCATCGCCGCGCCGGGCACCGTGCAGGTGGAGCGGTTCATGGACGTGGAAAAGTTCTCGCACGTCATGCACCTGACCTCGCGCGTCACCGCGCAGATCGAGCCGGGTCGCGACGCGCTGGACGTGCTGGCCGCCACCTTCCCGGCGGGCACCGTCAGCGGCGCGCCCAAGGTGCGGGCCATGGAGATCATTTCCGAGGCGGAGGGCCTTGCGCGCGGTCCCTATGCCGGGGCCATCGGCTGGCTGGGGTTGGACCGGGGCAGTGTGAACCTGGACACCGGCATCACCATCCGTTCCCTGTGGGTGCGCGACGGGCAGGTGCACTGGCAGGCGGGCGCGGGCATCGTGTTCGATTCCGTGCCCGAGATGGAATGGAAGGAGTGCAACAACAAGGCCGCCGTCATCCGCGCCGCCGTCACCGGAGGGGAATATGTTCCTGTTAATCGATAACTACGACTCGTTCACCTACAATCTGGTGCAGGCGTTCTACGGCCTCGGGCTGCATCCGGTGGTGGTCCGCAACGACGACCCCGCCGTGTCCGCCATGGCCGAAGACCCGGCGCTGGAAATGGTGTGCATCTCGCCCGGCCCCAGCCACCCGCGCAACGCGGGCTTCTGCCTCGATTTCCTGTCGCGCCTGCCGCACCGCGTGCCGGTGCTGGGCGTGTGCCTGGGCCATCAGGTGCTGGGCCTGTTCGCCGGGGCCACCGTGGATGTGGGCCCGCGCATCATGCACGGCAAGACCTCGGACATCACCCACGACGGGCAGGGCCTGTTCCACAGCGTGCCCAGCCCCATGCAGGTGGGCCGCTACCACTCGCTCATCGTGCACGCCGAGGAACGCCCCGACCTGCTGGCCGTCACCGCCCGCGCCCCCGAAGGCGAGGTGATGGCCCTGCGCTACACCGACCGCCCGTGGGTGGGCGTGCAGTTTCACCCCGAATCCGTGCTGACCCCCGACGGCGTGCGCATGCTCGCCAACTTTCCCGCCCGGGTGGCGGGGAAGTGAGAACGGGGCGACGAAGAGGTTTTTTGTTCGCCTCCGGCGGGCAGGGGGCAGGCCCCCTGCACCCCCTTTAGGTGGGCTGCCCGTCAACAAGGAACTCCTGAAGGAGACAACAAATGCAGACTGCAACGTCCACCATACTGGAAACACTGGCCACGGGCATGGACCTTGCGCCGGAGCTGGCCGAGGCCGGGTTCTCGCGCCTGATGGACGGCGAGATGACCTGCGCGCAGGCGGGGTCGTTCCTGATGGGCCTGCGCATGAAGGGCGAGACCCCGCAGGAACTCACCGAGGCGGTACGCGCCGCGCTGGCCCGTGCCGTGCGGGTGACCGGCATTGACGGCCCCACCATCGACATCGTGGGCACCGGCGGCGATGGCCGCTCGTCGTTCAACTGCTCCACGGCAACGGCGCTGACCCTTGCGGGCATGGGGCACCGGGTGGTCAAGCACGGCAACCGCGCGGTGTCGTCCTCGTGCGGGGCGGCGGACGCGGTGGAGGGCCTGGGCCTGCCGCTGGAACTGGATCCGGAGGACGTGCGCAGGCTGGTGGCGCAGCGCAACTTCGTCTTCCTGTTCGCGCCGCGCTTTCACCCGGCGTTCCGCAACGTCATGCCCATCCGGCGCGAACTGGGCGTGCGCACCCTGTTCAACCTGCTGGGGCCGCTGCTCAACCCGGCCCGGCCCAACCACATGCTGCTGGGCGTGGCCCGCGCCGAACTGCTGCCCCTGATGGCCCAGACCCTGCTGATGACCGGCGTGCGCCGGGCGGCGGTGGTGCACGGCGCGGGCGGTTACGACGAACTGACGCCCATGGGCCCCGCCCGCATCATGCTGCTGGAGGGCGACGGCGAAGGGCGCGGCACGCTGACGGAAATCAGCGTGGACCCGGCGGACTACGGCATCGCGCCGTGCACCCCGGAGGAACTGGCCGTGCCCGACCGCGACACCGCCGTGCGCGTGTTGCGTGAACTGCTGTCCGGCGGCGGCCCCGCCCCCATGCGCGACATGCTGGTGCTGAACGTGGGCATGGCCCTGCATCTGCTGGAGCCGGGGCTGGCCCTGCCCGACGCCATGGCCGCCGCGCGGCTGGCTTTGGCCGCCGGGGCAGGGGGGAAGGTGCTGCATGCTTGATCGTTTCCGCATTGCCAAGCAGCCGGAACTGGACCGGCTGCGCAAGCTGGCCGAGGCTGGCGGGTTGCCCGCGCCGTTGGCTGCTGGCACCCCGCGCCCCGATTTCCTGCGGGCGCTGCTGGACCGCTCGGGGTACCGGGGGGCGCCGGTGGCGGTCATCGCCGAATACAAGCGTGCCTCGCCTTCGCGCGGGGTCATCGAGACGGGCGTGTCGCCCGAGGACGCCGCCTTGGCCTACACTGACGCAGGGGCCACGGCCATCTCGGTGCTGACCGAGGAGACGTACTTCGGCGGCGACCTGACCTATCTGGAACGCATGGTGGCAGTCGCTCCGACCATCCCCCTGCTGCGCAAGGACTTCATCATGGACCCGTTGCAGGTGGCGGCCACGGCGGCCACCCCGGCAGCGGCGCTGCTGCTCATCGTGCGGCTGACGCCCGATGCGCGCACCCTGCGCGACCTGCGCGAGCAGGCCGAAGCGCACGGCGTGCACGCCGTGGTGGAGATCTTCGACGAGGCTGATCTGGCGCTGGCCCGCGAATCCGGTGCGCGGATCATCCAGGTGAACAACCGCGACCTTGAAACCCTGGCCGTGGACCGCACCGCCTGCCTGCGCCTGGGGCCGCTGAGCCAACCCGACGAAGTGTGGATAGCGGCCAGCGGCATTGCCGAATACCGTCACCTGGCGGAAGCCGCCGATGCCGGATATGACGCGGCATTGGTGGGGACCGCGCTTATGGATGGCGGAGACCTTGAAGGTTCGCTGCTGCGTCTTCTGGGGCGCGAGGGCACTCCGTCCTTTCGCCCTCCGGCGTCGTCAGGCTGCGCCGCCTGCTCCGGTCACGTACGGTCAGAGTACGCTCCCTGCGCGTCGGGCTCGCCTTCCTTGCCGGAGAACGAAAATCCTGTCGTGCCAGATTGCGGCGGGAGCGAAGGTGCCCAATGAGTGCGTCAAAACCAGTCGCCCTGTTCGATAGTCCCTCCTGCCTGCTGGTGAAGGTCTGCGGCCTGACCCGGCAGCAGGATGCGGACGCCTGCGCGGAGGCCGGGGTGGACCTGTGCGGGTTCATCTTCCATCCGGCCAGCCCGCGCGGGGTAACGCCCGCCGTGGCCGCCGGGCTGCACAGCCACGGCATGGCGCGGGTGGGGGTGTTCGTGAAGCAGTCCGCCGACGAGGTGCTGGCCGTCATGGACGCGGCCCGGCTGGACTTTGCCCAGTTGCACGGGGGGCAGGATGCCGCCTTCTGCGACCGGGTGGGGCCGGAACGGGTCATCCGCGCGGCGTGGCCGCAGCGCCATGCGGACCGCAGCGCGCTGGAAGCCGAGCTGGCCGGG